>JANNLW010000191.1:0-6623 GCA_031397145.1 Sphingomonadales bacterium
TTCGGCTTCCCTTGAGCTCGTTCTTGAGTCCGGTCATCGATCGAAACCGCAGAAGCATGGCTTCTGCTGTATCCGGCTCAATACTTACTGCGGCCAAGGTCATGACGCCGCGGCCAACACCGCCGGATTCGTCACAATAGATATACAATGAACCCAATCCCTAATGTGCGTCGCGGAAAGGACGATGCCCCTCGGCTAAATACACTGGATCAGGCGCCTTGTGCTGCAGCTCCGCCAATTCCGCGTTTGCGGGTCTTGGGGATAGACGATCCACCAGCCTTCAGCGCCTTGGGCTGATTATGGTCTATCCCGCTACGGTCGGGCGCAGTTCCCTCTTTAAGAAGGCCATTGATCTCGTCCCCGGTCAGCGTTTCATATTCGAGCAAGGCGCCCGCAAGCTTGTGAAGCTGCTTGATGTGCTTTTTCAGTAAGCGGGTCGCCTGCTGATAGCCGCCTTCAACAAGTGCTCGGATTTCGCTGTCAATCAGTTGCGCCGTCTCGTTCGACATGTTGTGCCGCTGGGTCTGCGAATAACCGAGGAAGGTTTCGCCCGCCTGTTCTTCATATTGAAGCGGCCCCATCTTGTCAGACATACCCCATTGCGTGACCATCGAGCGGGCAAGCCCTGTCGCCATCTGGATGTCGCCCGAGGCGCCCGAGGAGACCTTTCCGTGGCCGAAGATCAACTCCTCGGCAACGCGGCCGCCCATCGCAATTGAGAGGTTGGCGTACATCTTGTCGCGATGATAGGAATAGCTGTCCCGCTCCGGAAGGCGAACAACCATCCCGAGTGCGCGACCGCGTGGAATGATCGTGGCTTTATGGATCGGATCGGACGCCGGTTCGTGGAAAGCGACAAGAGCATGTCCGGCTTCGTGATAGGCCGTCATTTTCTTTTCGTCGTCGGTCATCACGAGCGATTTCCACTCGGTGCCCATCATCACCTTGTCCTTTGCGGCCTCGAACTGGGCCATCGATACCAGGCGCTTACCGAGACGTGCGGCTAGCAAGGCGGCTTCGTTGACCAGATTGGCAAGGTCGGCACCGGTGAAGCCCGGCGTGCCGCGCGCAATAGTGCGCGCATCGACATCGGGTGCCAGCGGAATTTTCTTCATATGAACCTGAATGATCTTTTCGCGGCCCTCAATATCGGGATGCGGGACGATGATCTGGCGGTCGAAGCGACCGGGGCGCAGCAGGGCAGGGTCCAGCACATCGGGCCGGTTGGTGGCCGCGATGATGATCGTGCCTTCATTCGCCTCAAAGCCATCCATTTCGACGAGCAACTGGTTGAGCGTCTGTTCGCGTTCGTCATTGCCATTGCCGAGACCGGCGCCGCGATGGCGACCGACCGCGTCAATTTCGTCGATAAAGACAATGCAAGGCGCAGACTTCTTGGCCTGTTCAAACATGTCGCGCACACGACTTGCTCCGACGCCCACGAACATCTCAACAAAGTCCGAGCCTGATATAGTAAAGAACGGCACATTTGCCTCACCCGCAATTGCGCGTGCGAGCAGTGTCTTGCCGGTTCCAGGCGAACCGACCAGCAGCGCACCTTTTGGAATCTTGCCGCCGAGTTTCGAAAATTTCGAGGGGTCCTTCAAGAAGTCGACGATTTCCTGAAGCTCTTCGCGCGCTTCATCGATGCCGGCGACATCGTCAAAGGTTACGCGCCCCTGCTTTTCCGTAAGCATTTTGGCACGTGACTTGCCGAATCCCATTGCGCCCGAGCCTGCGCCCTTCTGCATCTGCCGCATGATGAAGAAACCGACACCGAGGATCAAAATGAAGGGAAGGGCATTGTAAAGCATGATCAGCCAGACGCTGGGGGTCTCCTCAGGCTTGGCCGAGAAACGGACGTTGTTGCGGGACAGGCGCTCGGTCAGCCCGGGATCGTTGACCGCATAGACGCGAAACGTGTCGCCATTGCTGAACTTGCCGGAAATCACATCTCCAGCCTGAACGATCTCTTTGACCGACCCTTCTTCAACCTTGGAAAGGAATTCGGAATAGGCAATCCCGTCAGTCTTGGCGTCGCGCGACTTTGTATCGAATACAGACACGAAAACACCAATGAGAAGCAGAATGCCTGCCCAGATCAGCAAGCTCTTCATCATCGGGTTGATGCCCTGTGGTTCCTTGTCATCATTCATCGCGCAAATCCGCCTTTCGTGACCCCTAAATAGGCGCGGAATAATGAATAACAATGCAACGAAGTGATGAATCGATCAGTTTTTACGTCTAGGTGGTGCTAGCGTGAATTCCCAAAAATCGGGTGTTGCCCGACCAACCAAATTGCCAATGCTCGATTTTCCCAGATTCCGTAGCGTTTCAGCCAGCCTTTGCAGGTCGGGGCCATTAACCTTCCAGTCAGGGTCAAGTGTTTGCACGCAGCGAATAAGCAAACGCCGTTGCAGCTCGAAGGGCAGCGATTGGGGATCATTCAAATAGAGTCTTTCACTGTCCTGTCGCACGCGTTCGGCAAACAGGCGATCTTCCATCCAGCCAAGGGCTGCATCCCCGTCGGCCTGTGCCGACGCACTCTGCGCCATGGCTATTGGATCCAGCCACGAACTCGATGCGATCGCCTTGCGAATGCGGACGCGAGCATATTTTTCATCATCGTTTGACGGGTCGTGGACAGGGCTGACGCCGGACATTCGGACAATTTCAGCCAATTCACTGCGTCGCCATTGAAGCAACGGTCGAACAATTCGACCGTTCACCGAACGCACGCCAGCAAGCCCGCCGATTCCTGCTCCCCGGTTTAGGCGCATCAACAAGGTTTCAGCCTGATCATCTGCATGATGGGCGGTCAGGATGGCCTCGACCCTGTTTTGGTCGGCCCAGCTCTGAAGCAAGGCGTAGCGGACGCTGCGCGCCGCAGACTGCAAAGATCCGGTGATGGGTTCTGAAGGCATGAGAACAGTGTGAGGCAAGCCGAGCATAGCGCAAACAACCCCCACAAACTCAGCCTCGCTTTTGCTTTCAATGCGCAGTTGATGATCGACTGTCGCAACATGTGTCCGACCGGGATAGGCTGCGTGGCAAAGCAACATCAGCGCCAAGCTGTCCGACCCACCTGAAACTGCCACACCCAATCGGGCGGCATTGGTAGGGATCAAGCGCTCAAGGTCGTTTCGGAACCGCTGAACAACTGCCTCAGGCAGCGCATTTGGCATCGGTCTTGCCTTTGGCGACCTTGGCCTTGAGATCCGCACCTGCCTTGGGAGCGTAGACGTCGTCAAATTCCTTGTAGACCTTGCACGCGTCGGCAGGCTTCTTGAGCCGTGTCAGTGCGATTCCCAACCAGTAGAGGCTTTCCGACGCACGTTCGCCTCGCGGCATCTTCTGGTAATTGTCATAAAAGGCCACCGATGCCAGCGCTGGTTTGCCCTCATCAAGATAGGCGCGACCAAGCAGGTTCTGGGCATAACTCGCCCGTTTGTTGGTGGGGTATTTTGCGACAAACTCCTTTAGCTTCATCTGCGCTTCGGGATAGAGTTTTGCGGTCCAAAGGCGAAACGCATAGGTATAGGAATCCTCAATCCCATCACCAGTTGCAGGGATTTCAACCGCCTCGATAGCCGCCTTGCGACCGGGATCAACCTTCGTCTGAGATGCCGGTTTTGGTGCGGCACCCGCAGGTTTGGCGATTGTCGTAGTTGGTTTGACAGCGACCGGCTCAGCGGCCGGTCGGGCTGTGCCAGTTTCGTCGACCGACGTGAGCGATCCAGTCCCTTCAAGAGCCTTTAGCCTTGCATCATAGGTTTTGAGAGCGTCCTCAAGTTTTCGGACACGATTGCCTTCTGTTTCTACCTGGCCGGTCAGCGTTTGAAGTTGTGTCTCCAGCGCATCAACGCGGGCGTTCAGATCCGCGACCGGCGAGGACGCCGGGTTGCCAGATGCAACGGCGGGGGCGCCGTTTCCGATCTCGGGCTCGATTGCGACTCCATTTGGAAACACCTTGCGCTGAACTGCGGTCATTTCCTTTTCCAGTTTGCCGACGCGCAGTGTCAATGGGTCGGACTGGGCGACAACCGGTCCGGTAGCGACGCTGGCGAGCAGCAGTGTAGCGAATGTGAGTCTGCGCATCACGGTTTCTCTTTCCTGACTTCAGTATGTGTCAAACGTGACTTTGGCGACGCGCAATACAGCAATCAAGGCTGGCCAACGGGCGATGCCACAGAATTTTCGGTAGTTGGCACAGTCGTGAGCGGTTCCAGAACAGGGCCTGGGTTCTCTCGTACAGCCGCAGGTTGCGAACTTGGGCTAGTCGTTCTCGATTTTGGGCGGGTTACCGCGGTGCGCTCGGTCTCGGCAGGCGCGGGCCTATCAACAGTTGGTGCAGGTTTTGCACCAATCTCCGCGCGTCTCGCATCTGCTTGCGGCCGGGCAAGAAGCGCCGACGCGCTGATCCTGACATCCTTGACGGTGCGTCCGCCCAGACCAAGTGCCGGCGCGGCCGAACCATTGATCGTAACCGCGATCAACTCTGCCTGTCCTGTCCGGATTTGAGGATTGTCTGCATCAGCCGGCACGACAAACCGTTCACCCTTGGCCATTTCCTTTTCAAATAAAACCTTATCCGCTGCGTCATAAATGCGCACCCATACCGGCTCGATTGCAGTCAATGCGACCTCACCCTTTGTGTCGGGTGGAATAGTAGCAGGCACGACTGCCGCAATTGGTGGTCGAGATTTATCGGTCGTATCCGTCTGAAACTGTCCCACTTCGGGTCCACTTAAAATCTGTGTGCGCCAGACACCGTAACCAGCTGCGACCACAAGAAAGACTGCTGCCGCTGTCCAAGCCAAGGTTCGCGAAGGAATGCGGGCCGGATCCGCATCGTCATAGTCCTGTAGCTCCGTGCGATAGCCATGCGCGTCCTGTCCGAGTTCGATCCGCACCTGGCGCGAAAGTTCGGCTTCATCCTCTCCAACCGCACGTGCATAGGCTTTGACAAAACCGACACAATAGGTGGACGAGGGAAACGATGAATAATCGCCTGCTTCGATCGCCTGCAGGTGCCGCAGGGGGATGCGCGTGCGGCTTGCAACGTCGGAAAGATCCATTCCAGCAATAGTGCGGGCGGCACGTAGACGGTCTCCCGCGCGCTCCGGAAAGAGCGCCTTTTCCTCTTCTAAGGTGTCGACCACGATGTTTTTTGTCTCCCGACCCGCCGCTTCGACTGATCGAAGCCAGTTGTTTCAATGAACGATCATGGTGTCAACGACGGATTGAGCAATACCAGCCAAATCATGAATGATAGGCGACGTTCCGGTCATCGCATCAGACAAATTGGGAATCGACGCCCTATCGACGATGCGTTAGGCACAACCGGATGGTTGCTAGCCGATATTCTCGAACCGCAATGGCGCTTCACTGGATAATCGCATTGGCGTTTGCCTTCCAGCTTGCTCTTGGTTGGCGACTTGAAGATATCCCCAAGGGCCCAAGCCTGTTTTCGGCCTATCAACTTCACAAGTCTGTCGGAATCACAATTCTGGTGCTGACCTTGGTTCGGCTGGCAATTCGGATTTTGCACCCTCGACCACCGATGATGACTGACAACATCTGGGCAGCACGTCTGTCGCATACGGTTCATTGGCTTTTCTACGCCGTTTTGCTGGTTGGACCGATTGCCGGATGGATCATCGTGTCGACTGCTTCAATTAAAGTGCCGACGATGATTTTCGGCGCAATACCATGGCCTCGCTTGCCTTTCCCAGATAGCTGGAATGAACCGGCTGAAGGCGTTCATGCGGCCATGGCATGGATGGGACTTGGACTGTTTTTTCTTCATATCGCCGGTGCGCTTCGCCACCAATTCTTGCAGGACGAGAATGTTCTCGGTCGAATGATTCCATTCATGACGGCAGGATCGATCAGCAAGGTCCGTGCCGCTACTTTCGCGAGTTTGGCAGTATTCATAGTGTGGGCCGCACACGGCGCGGGCTGGAAGATGCCTTTCGGGCCTCTATCCTCGCCGCATGCTGACGCCGCGGCCAATGGGGATCCGAGGCCAGCACCCAAAAGCAGGATTGGCCAGGAAATTTTGCCATCCGTAGCACCGATCGAAAAAGAGCCGGACATGCAACCATTGTCGGACTGGCATGTTTCGTCCGGCGGACGTTTGGGATTCAAGGTGATCTGGACTGGCACATCGGTGAATGGCATCTTCGAACGATGGGATTCAAGTATCCGCTTTACTCCTGATGCTGTTGAAAAGACTAAAATTCGCGTTTCGATTGACCTTGGTTCTGCAAAAACGGGCGATAGCCAGCGCGATGAAAGCCTTGCGGGTACTGATTTCTTTGAAATCGCCACTTACCCCAAAGCAGTTTTCAGCTCCGACGGGATCCGCGCTTTGGGCAAAGACCGGTATGAAGCTCGCGGATCTCTTGATCTTCATGGCAAGAAGCATCCTGTAGACATTGTTTTTAGGCTGAAGATAAAAAACGACACGGCGCGCGTCCGCGGCTCGACCAGAATTGATCGGACCCTATTCGGTGTAGGTTCCGGCGAATGGGTCTCGACAGATCAACTAGCTGCCACTGTGGCGGTTTCGTTCGACTTTACGGCGACGCGCAAGAGCGCGAACTGATCGCTCACCCGTG
>JANNLW010000247.1:0-8422 GCA_031397145.1 Sphingomonadales bacterium
GCAGCACTTGGCAGCGCTCCATTTCCGGCATGGGTCACACCCAAAGTCACGGGAATCTTGTCAACATCAGGAAGCTGCACAATTGAGAAATAGCTATGCTCATTCATCCGATGGAAGGCATGCAGCCCGCCTTTGACTCCGTGCATGTCAAACAGGGCCACAAGCGGGCAGCCCATCACTTCGGAAAAAAAGGCGATATGCTTCTTAATATCGCCGGCCATGATGGCGATATGGTGGATGCCGCTGGGTTGTTGCTGATGGTTCATTCTTACAAGCTTCCGTGTCTTACGTTGACCGATGACAAATGTTACGCCGCCTGAACGATTGAAATTCAGGAGACGATAATGGCCATCATCCGCGAACCATATGGTTTTGTCCACGCCGATGCCGGTCGATTGAAGGAAACCTATGGGGGCCCAGCGGGACAGGTCTTTGTCGAATGCATGCGCATCCGGCCGGTCGCGAGCGAAGCAAAAACGGTCATCGTGTTCAGCCATCCGATCGGAGGCGGCAGTTTCCTGCCACTTGTCACGTCGCTCGCCCATGCTGGCTATCATGTGATCTACTGCAACCCACGCTACAGGGGAAACGATACGGCCCTGATCATGGAAAAATGCGTTCTCGATCTCGGCGCGTGCATCGCCGACCTCAAGAAGCGGTTCGGATATGAAAAGGTTGTGCTAGGCGGATGGTCTGGCGGCGGATCGCTCTCGCTCTTCTACCAAGATCAGGCCGAACATCCGACGATCACCGAAACCCCCGCAGGCGACCCTGCGGATTTGAAAGGTGCCAACCTGATTCCGGCTGATGCGATCCTGTTGCTCGCAGCGCACGTCAGCAGGTCAGTTACAATGACCGAATGGCTCGATCCCTCGATCCAAGATGAAGGCAAACCGTTCGAGCGCGATCGGGAATTGAATATCTACGCAGCAGATTGCCCGAACAAGCCGCCTTATGCTCCAGAGTTTGTTGCGCGCTTTCGTGCTGCCCAGATTGCCCGGAATCGGCGAATTACAGCGTGGGCAAGGGCGCAGCTTGCGGATATCCGTGCAAGTGCAGACCCCGATGCAGAGCGTTGCTTCGTTGTTCAGGGTACGATGTGCGATGTGCGATGGCTCGATCCCAGTCAGGACCCCTCAGATCGCAAGCCGGGCACCTGCTATCTGGGCGATCCCCGGATAGCGAATGACGGTCCGGTCGGGCTCGGTCGTTTTACGACGCTGAGATCATGGCTGTCACAATGGAGTTATGACGAAAGTCGCGCAGACGGCACCGGCAACGCGTCACGCATATCCTGCCCAACCCTAACAATCAGCAACTCAACCGATCTGGCGTGCACTCCTAGCCACGCCCAGCGGCTGTTTGATGCGGCTGGTTCAGAGGATAAACAAATTCGGACGATTGCAGGCGCAGATCACTACTATATCGAACGCCCCGACCTTCTCTCAGTCGCCGTCACCGAAATCAGAGCCTGGTTGGACAATCGCGGATTCTGATCCTGCTGCCTTTTCCCAAAAATAGGGCATTCGTTTGCGTGTGCCCGTGATTTCCTCGTTCAGTGAAGCCGCGTCATACAGCCGCCCTCCGATCATGACTTTTGAGATTTTGTCACTGTTCCGAATGTTTGCACTGGGATCGGCGTCAAGGATGACAAGATCGGCCAGCTTGCCCACTTCGAGCGACCCCACATCGCGGTCATAACCAAGCGAGCGGGCGGCGTTAATTGTTCCGGCCGCTAATGCTTCGATTGGGGTCATCCCCCCGCGCACGAACGACCACATCTCCCAATGCGCAGCTATTCCCGGCTCCTGCCCGTGCGCCCCAATAGAAACAGGGACACCCAGTCTTGCAAGTTTGTGAGCTTCGCGGGCGCTGTCATCATCGACATAATCATCATCGCGTGCAAGTTCGCGACGAGCATTGGCGGCATTGAGGACGGTGGATGGCTCGTGCTTCTGGAGAAGCGGATGCTTCCAGACGTCCGTGTGCGACCGCCAATAGGGATCGCCCGCTGGGCCTCCATAGGTGACAACCAGCGTTGGCGTATACCCTGTTTTCGATTTCGAAAAGAACTGGAGCACATCATCATAAAATGTCGAAAGTGGAATGTTGTGTTCAAGTGTCGTGTTGCCATCTTGAATGAGTGTCATGTCGAGTCCAAACAAAGATCCCCCTTCAGCGACCGACCTCATGTTTTCCTCAAGAGCGGCAGCAACCACCTGCTGTCGTTGTTCACGTCTCGGCTGGTTGTAATTCTTTATGCTATGCGCACCTTGCGCCTTCAGGCGGCGGATGTGCGCCCGAGCATCGTCGAGACCATCGATCTGGGCATAAACGCCAGCAGACTTCGCCCCATAAACAATTTCACCGGTAGAAAAGGACCGTGGACCAATCAGGAGACCGGCACGTTCCATTTCCAGGGCAGCGAACGCCGTTGCAGCGCTGCTCGAAGGATCGTGTCGCGTTGTAACGCCCAAGGCAAGATTGACCATCTCGGCCCAGTTCTGCTGCGGGGTCAATTCATCAATGCCATAAGGCCCGTGCGCATGTGCATCAACCAGCCCCGGCATGATAGTCTTTCCCGTGACGTCCATGCTCGACATCCCAGCCGGAATATCAATCTCTCCGCGCTTGCCAATCGCCTTGATCCGGTCTGCTTGAATCAAGATTACACCATCGTCTATGATCCCGCCGTCGGCATTGGCCATCGAAACGATCCGTGCGCCGACGAGCGCCACGCTGCCTTTGGGACGGTCCATATCGATCGTCATCGAGAGCGAAACGCCTGTCTTGGGCGCTTCGAATTTGACTGGCGTTGCTCCATCAGCGAGGGGAGCATCCGCAAACAGCCGTAATGTCTGAACAGTATATACGGTAGGTCCAAGGGCCCAGTGGATGGCACTTCCGTCATTGCTCCATTGAATATAATCGGCCCCATTGCCGCTCACCCGAGTTACGGGAAGAGATCCGCCTTCAGGCGAAACGCTGACGCTTTGGGTGCCGGGCAGAAGCGGCATCACAAAGGCCTCATAGCTTTGCCGAAAGGCAAAATATTGACCATTGGGCGAAACTTCATAGCCACTAACCAATTCGCCTTCGGCATGGACACGCTTGGCCTCGCCGTTGAGATTCGTGCTCACAAGCTGAAGCTTGTTCTCCCCATTCCCGATCATGAAAACCCGATCGCCACTCTGGGCGAATTGCGGATTCGTAAGATCCTTGGCAATCCGGACAGCGTGGCCTCCTGACGCTGAAATCCGGTAGACGCCGGGTTCATCCGAATTGCGGCCCGAAGTGAGAAAACCACCCTGCCCCTTTTCGAAAACGATGGTGCGGGCGTCGGGCGAAAAACGTGGCCGTGAATAGAGCCCGCCAATCCTGGTAATGGTTTTAGCAGAGCCCCCGCCTGCGCCAATGGTCCGAATTTGCCCCAGACCGGCATCGGTCCACGAAACATACACGATCGATTTTCCATCGCGCGACCATGATGGATAGGCTTCCATTTCGTCAGCAGATTTGCTCAGCCGCTTCGGCGAGCCATCGGACATCGATTTGATCCAGAGTTTGCCGAGCGTTTCAAAAATCACAGTTCGGCCATCAGGCGAAACGGCTACACCACGTGGCATCCTCGTATTGAATTGCGCAGGGGCAACTTCAACGGGCGGTCGTGGCGGATCGATCATGTCACGGGTGTCATTGACATGAAACGGGATTTCAGCTGTTCTTCCTGACGCGAGTTCCAGCTTTCTGATTTTTCCGCCTGCCCAGAAAACGATGCTTGCCGAGTCCGGTGTCCAATCCATGTTCGGATAGACGCCAGAAACAGCCCATGTTTCCTGGACATCTTGATCGAGCGCATCATAAACCTTGCGCTCTTCACCGGTTGTCAGATCCTTTACATAGAGCTTTGACCGGGTCTGTTCTCGTCGGACAAAGGCAATTTTTTTGCCGTCGGGCGAAGGCGATGGTCGTACCGCGCCCCCCGCACCACTGACGATCGATTCAAGCTCCCCCGTTTCAAGGTCGTAACGCTCGATATCAAACAGTTGGGCATTCGAGTCTTGCGCATATTGAAAGATCGGACCGGGTGTCGTGTTCCTTGTGAAGTAGATATGATTCCCGTCGGGTGCATAAATTGGTTCGCCCAACTCCTTTTGGTGCTGCTCGTTGGGCTTCTTGACGAGCGCAACACCTTTGCCGCCGGAAACATGGTAGAGCCATACTTCGCCGGTCCCCAGCGACCGGCTGGTGGTAAAATGCTTCTTGGCAATGATGAACCGACCATCCGGACTCCAGCTCGGCTGGTTCAAAAGGCGAAACTCCTCTTTGGTAATTTGGCGCTTGTCAGACCCATCAGCACTCATGACCCAGATATTGTCGCCGCCACCTCTGTCAGACGTAAACGCAATCCGTTTTCCGTCTGGCGAAAAGCGAGGCTGCACCTCATACGGCAATCCTTCAGCGATCCGTTTCGGGATGCCTCCCGTTATCGGCAGGGTGTAAATGTCGCCCAAAAGGTCGAAGGCAATTGTCCGACCATCAGGACTGACATCAAGATTCATCCAAGACCCTTCGCTGACGTCGATCCGGATTTGCCGCACTTTCATGCCAGTTGGTGCACACACATCCCATTTGGGCTTGTCCTTCTCGGCATCCGCAGCGTTAGCCGTCGAGGGGAGCATCGGGATAATCGCACCCGATGTGAGGGCAAGCATCAGCCACCATCTGGCCGTTTTTTTCCCTTTACGCGAAGGGTAAAAACAAGCCTCGTTGCCCAGTTGGCGATCAAAAGAAATGGTCACGAAAATCTCCAAACGAATTGCCACTAAGCGCATCCGGTGCTTCAGCTGCAATGAAAAGGCAACATCGACAAGTCCCTTGCCATGATCGACCGGCGCCAATCGCGAGTTGCTGTGTGGCAGATCAATAAGACTGTGGCTAATAGGCAAGGGGGCTAGTGCGCCTTCAAGACTGATCCCAATACGGGATGGAACGGTAATCGTGCCAAGATTGCAATACAGCTTCGACTTCGTTAAACTTTTCGCTCCATGGTTGGGTCGCCTCCTGCAAAGGTTGTCGTTCGTATTGAGTGGGAGAATGTTGGTGACTTTGCCATTTTGGGCTCGTGAGCCTGCAAGGACCTGTTTGTGAAGCTTGCCCAAAAACATCCCATCGTAAATTTCGTTACCAGCAACTGGCTTCTTTCTGTCGGCATTGCCGCGGTGCTGGTGCCGACGATGATCCTCGTTGCACAATTGAGTTGGGGAACCGAGCAAGGCGCGCACGGACCAATCGTCGTAGCCACAGGTCTTTGGCTGTTGGCGCGCCAATGGCACCTGATGGACGATGCCATACGCCCGCCACCGACATTGAATGTGGTCTGCGTTGTTGTGCCATTGTTAGCTCTCTTTTTTCTGTCGAGCGTCACACAGATTATCGAAATTCAGGGCTTCCTGATGTACGGACTTCTAATTAGCGTTCTTTACAGTTTCGTTGGAATCAAGGCCATAAAGGCCTTGGCCTTTCCATTGTTCTACCTTCTATTTGCTTTTCCCCCACCTGACACTGTCGTGGCCATTATTACTCAACCACTCAAGATTGGTATTTCAAAGGCCGCGATCGATTTGCTGTATGCGGCTGGCTATCCAATCGCAGGGGCTGGAGTGACGATCCAGATCGGTCAATATCAATTGCTCGTCGCGGCTGCCTGTTCGGGGCTCAATTCACTGATCTCACTGTCGGCGATCTCACTTTTCTATGTTTACATGAGACACCAAATGGATTGGCACTATGCGGCTTTTTTGGTGCTCGCAATTCTGCCGGTAGCCATTTTTGCCAACATGCTGCGGGTGCTGATACTTATTCTTTTAACTTACCATGTTGGCGAATCCGCAGCGCAAGGATTCCTGCATAATTTTGCCGGTATCACCATGTTCGTGACAGCACTTTTGACCATCTTTGCGTTTGATGTCATTGCGGAACCAGTTTGGCGCCGTTTCTCAAAAAGGGGATCCGAACTTGCCAAGTGAAGACGAAACCGTGATCGACGAACGATCAGGTCTGACACGTCGCCACATGTTGATTGGCGCGGCTTTGACGGCAACATCTGCGATCGCGTTTATGCGCGAACCACGAGTGACGGTTTTGCCCTTGAAAGCGGGTGAGCTCGAAAACCTTGTTCCAACTCGGATCGGTCGATGGACGTTTGAAACCAGGAGCGGCTTGGTGCTTCCCGTTGACGATCCTTTGGTCAAAAGCCTTTATAGTGATGTATTGACGAGGGTTTATGTGACCGACAGCGGCCCGCCGATCATGCTTCTCATAGCATATAGCAACACCCAGAACGGAATGCTTCAGGTGCACAGGCCAGAAGTCTGCTATCCGGCGGGAGGATATTCACTTTCCAAAACAAAAATTGAATCGCTGAAGATTACACCAACGATGCAAATACCCGCGCACGTATTTAGCGCAGAGAGTAACGCGCGAAATGAGCAGGTTATGTACTGGACACGGATCGGTGAAGAACTACCGACGAGTTGGATGGATCAGCGGGCAGCGGTGGTTCGCGCGAATTTGAGGCGTATCATTCCCGACGGTGTTTTAGTCAGATTTTCCAGTTTGCATCCCGACTTCAGCAGCGCAAGACCGGTATTGGAAGAGTTCGCCTCAGCGATGGCGCGAACGCTATCGCCCGCAGGTCGCAAATTGCTGATTGGTTCCTGACCCTTCAACGTTCGGACAGAGGCAATCCGAGGGATCAGTCCTTCTTCCACCCTTCATAAGGGCGCAAAACGATCCAGACAAACACGAGCACAAAGGCCAAAGTAAGGTAAGCCCATATCTCATAACCTTCATTTCCAAGGTAGTTTGCTACTGCGCAACCTACCGAAGCCGCAAGATATTGCCAAAGGCTGTCCCTGGGCTCAGCCTCTGACGACCGCTGGAGGAAAAGGACGATCAAGCCAGAAAATATGGCCACCGAAACCCAGTCAAAGATGGTTTCCAACGCATTCCCCCATTGCAAATCCGAAAAACTTTAGTCAATCAGCGGCTACCACACGAAGGCCGGTCCGGGCAACAGAGGGAAAAAGCCTTTCTGTCTCGAGGGGGTTAAGCTGGAGATTTGATGTGAAAACTGGTATTGTAAAAGTCGCATATGTCAGCCTTGTAGCTGCTCTGCTGGTAACAACTGGTTGCGGAAAAAAAGCGACCGGCCAAGTTGTAGCGGTTGTCAACGGAGATGAAATTACGCTCGATGAACTGAACGCCGAGTTAAACAGTGTCAACTTACCCGCATCGGCTGACAAGAAGCTCGCGATGCGCCAGCTTCTTCAACAGGTGGTCGATCGCCGTTTGCTCGCCCAGACAGCAAAGGAGCAAGGACTGGATCGTGATCCTGCCTATGTAACTCAGCAAAGGCGAATGAACGAGGATTTGCTTGTGCGTATGTACGCGAAGAAATCAGCTGACACCATTCCAGTGCCAACGGCCGCAGAAATAGATAAATATATCGCCGAACATCCGTTGGTTTTTGGATCGCGCACACGTTATAAACTTGATCAAATTCGTTTTGAAATGCCCGCAGATCCCTCGAAGCTAAAAGCGCTTGAGGCCGATCATAGCATGGAAGCAATCACGGCGCGCCTGACGTCAATGGGCATTAAATTCCAGCGCGGAAACAGTGCCCTTGATTCCGGCTCGGTCGCGCCGGCAGCATTGAAGCAGGTCACCTCATTGCCCCCAGGCGAGCCGTTCATTACTCCAGCAGGACGCCAGATTGCAGTTAGCGTCATTACTGGAACCGAGCCGCTTCCGGTCCCCGAGGCGCAAGTCCGCCCGTTGGCCGTGCAGGCATTGCGCAATGAAACGCTCAACAAGATTGGCGAAACCCGCCTGAAAGAGGCTCGTGCAAAAGGGAAGATCGAGTATCAGGCGGGCTATGAAGCGCCGTCTGGAAAGGCCGCGCCGGCGAAATAGACTGTAGTTGCCATTCAGGCACACGAAACAGTCTGCTTCTCAGACTGTTTCGTGTGCCGTGACCATTTCTTTGGAAGTATCAACCGATCCGCGCGGCTTTCGTCGATTCAATTTTGCGACTGCCATCTGGCGCACAAGTCCGGTAATTATACCTGCATCAATGGCAAACATCACTTGAACACTATAATTCACAAATACCCATTCGTACAAACTGTGAACGCTGACAATCGCCAAACCAATTCCCAGCCCCAAGGTCAAATCACTACGCGGATCCTTCCGATTTCTCCATGCTCCGCGAAGAGCGATAACGATTGGGATCAGCATCAAAGCGAAAAATACAGCCAGACCCAAAAAGCCTGTCTCTGCCCAAACCAAGAGGTAAGTATTATGGACGTTAGCCCCCCGGCTTCCTGAATTCCAAACCACCCCTGCGCGATCAGAATAA
>JANNLW010000263.1:0-9326 GCA_031397145.1 Sphingomonadales bacterium
GCCTTGCACGGGGATGAGCCAAATCGGCGGACGCTTCATTTTTGGAAGGGCAGTCGAGAAGGAGTGGTCAAAGTGGATCATATTCTCGTGAGCCGGGCAGCGGAAGTCATGGAGTCGGCAATCGTCAGCGAAGATCAACCCTTGGTTTCCGATCATTTTCCGGTAACAGCCGGAGTCCGATTTCCGCTAGAGAAGTGAGCAACGGTAGGTCACGTATTCTGCCAGCGCCTCGCGCCATGGTCGTGTTGAATGACCGAGAGTCTCGGTGAGTCGCTGCGTATCCATTGCGGTAAATCGCGGCCGTTCTGCGCGGAACGAGGTCATTTCGTGGAGAGTCTGTTTTCGGATCTCTGGAAGACTGGAGATGGCTCCACGGGCGATCATTTCTTCGACGACCGACGCAGCGATGTCGTGCCAACCGCAATCAAGCGACCGCTACCTCCGCGTATTGCATTGAGGCGTCCTGCCGTTTCCGGACTGATCCGACCCCATTCGGCATGCATCCGGTGGTCATCCGTATCGCTCGCCTTGACTGGCAGGAAGGTTCCGGCACCGACATGGAGAGTCAGGGTTTCATGCCGAATTCCGGCCTGCGCAAGCGACCCCATCAAATCCGGGGTGAAGTGAAGTGCTGCAGTTGGTGCGGCGACGGCTCCGGGTTCTTGTGCAAACATCGTCTGGTAATCTTGCGCATCACGCTCGTCGGTTGGTCGTTTGCCTGCGATATAGGGCGGCAGCGGCATCGTGCCTGCACGTTCCAGCAAGGTTTCGACAGGTTCGTCCCCGTCAAACGACAATCGCCAACTCCCGTCATCACCGCACATTGATGCTATCGCCGAAACACCATGTCCGAAATCGATTGAATCACCCTCGTGAAGCCGCCGGGCGTTGCGGATGAATGCGCGCCATTCGCGCAGCCCTTCACGCTTGTGAAGCGTAGCGCCGATCTTCGCAGCCCCCCTATGCCCCAAAAGCTGGGCGGGGATCACACGCGTATCGTTAAAGATGAGACAATCGCCAGCCCTAAGCAGTTCAGGCAATTCACGCACAAGCTGATCGTGCGTCCCGGATTCATCAAGGACCAGCAACCGGGCGGCATCGCGCGGGCATGCGGGGCGCAGGGCGATTCGGTCTGGCGGCAGGTGAAAGTCGAACAGGTCGACTCGCATCAGGGATTCTGCTTGGGAGCCTCTGGCGCAGGCACAATCACGGGTGGCGGAACCACGGCAGGTGTCGGCACGACAAGCGCTACCCGTGGCGCATTGGGTCCGTCTACTTCGATCCAGGCGCGAACAATCTTTGAAGCATCAGTCAAAACCTGTCCTTCTGTGTCACCACGGTTGATTGCGTCCACATATTGCATGCCGGATGTGACGCGACCGAATGCCGTGTATTTTCCATCAAGACGAATGGTCGGCTGGAAGCAGATGAAAAACTGGCTGTTGGCGGTATCAGGCAGATCAGTGCGCGCCATCGAGACCACGCCGCGCAAATGTGGCAAATCGTTGAACTCTGCCTTGAGATCAGGAAGAGGCGATCCGCCCTCACCGGTTCCCTTGGGATCGCCAGTCTGCGCCATAAAGCCTTCAATCACGCGGTGAAAGGTGACGCCGTCATAAAAGCCCGCGCGCGTCAGGGTGCGGATACGATCGACACTTGCGGGTGCCTTGTCCGGACGCATCCGGATAACGACCTCGCCGCCGGTTGAAAGCTGCAGGTGGAGAATATTCTGGGGATCGGGAGCAGGCGCCGCAGTCGGCGTCACAGGTGTCTGGGCAACAGCGGCACCGGCCAACAGGCCGAACCACAACACAATCATCTTGATCAAACGCATCGAAACCCTCTCGTCACTCTTTTTGACTTTATCGCCGCATGGATGAACGCCAGCCGAATTAATCGCCTTTGCGACCGATCACCGCGACACGCGCAACAACATCCTTTTCGACGGATGGCGCGACGAATTTGTGAATATCCCCGCCATAGATCGCGATTTCCTTGACCAGTTTGGAGGCGATCGGCTGCAACGCCACATCAGCCATCAGGAACACCGTCTCGATTTCGGAATTCAATTGCTGATTCATGCCGGCCATCTGATACTCATATTCAAAATCGGCTACCGCGCGAAGGCCCCGGACAATGACTGACGCCTTCTGGTCATTTGCAAACTTCATCAACAACGCATCAAATGCCACAACGTCTATCGCGCCCTGAACCCCTGCGACTTCGCGGCGAACCATCGAAAGCCGCTCTTCGACCGAAAACATGGGCGATTTGGACGGATTGGTGGTCACGCCAATAATGAGCCTGTCGACCAATTTCGCACCGCGGCGGATGATGTCCATATGCCCAAGCGTGATAGGATCAAACGTGCCGGGATAAACACCTATGCGTGCCATCACCTGTCCCTCTCTATCGTGTAGCGTGCGACATCGCGCAGCAGGTCTGCCTCGGCTCCATATTGGCCCAGATGTGCGATGGCCTGATCGACCAATGCCCGAGCCTGCATCTTCGCCCGCTCAAGGCCAAGCAGCGAAAGAAAGGTTGCCTTGCCCGCTGCCTTGTCCTTTCCCAGAGCCTTGCCGGCAATCGCCTCATCGCCTTCAACATCGAGAATGTCGTCGGCAATCTGGAATGCGAGTCCGACATCGCGCGCATAGCCTCGAAGCGGCGCGCGTCCTTCAGGCGGCAAGCGGCCCATGATCGCACCAGCCTCAAGACAAAAGCCGATCAGGGCGCCCGTCTTCAATTGTTGAAGCCGGGTGACCGTTTGCAGGTCATAGGTCGCCTTTTCTGCTTCGAGATCCATCATCTGGCCACCCGCCATCCCGTCCGGCCCGCTTGCCCTTGCAAGTTCCAGCACCAGTTCAGCGCGAACGAACGGATCGCTGTGGGTCGCTTCATCGGCGAGGAGTTCGAAAGCGAGCGCATGAAGCGAATCACCAGCGAGTATCGCGGTTGCCTCGTCAAAAGCCTTGTGGACAGTCGGCTTGCCGCGGCGCAGATCGTCATCATCCATTGCCGGCAGGTCGTCATGAACCAGCGAATAGACATGGATACATTCTATTGCAGTCGCAACACGCATGGCTGCGTGCTTGTCGACATTGAACAGGTCACACGAGGCGGTAACGAGGAGCGGGCGAAGCCGTTTTCCTCCACCCATCGTTGCATAGCGCATCGCCTCGAACAGCTTGCGGCGCGGATCATCGGGGACAGGCATCAAGAGATCAAACTGCCGATCCATCGCCGATGAAATTCGGTCGAGTGCGGCATGCAAGCCAAGCGAGGCGGTGGCCATTTCTGCGTCAGCCGCCATCAAACGGCTCAATGCCTGCGGGCCTGCCATCGGCACCGAGGCTGATCTTTTCAATCCGCGCCTGCGCGTCTTTCAATCGTGCTTCGCATTGGGCGCGAAGAGCATCGCCCTTGGTGTAAAGCGTAATCGATTCATCAAGGCTTGCGTCTCCCGATTCGAGACGCGCAACGATGCTCTCCAATTCCTTGAGAGCCGCCTCGAACGACAGGGTGGAAACCTCTTCTGACATGGTCCGCTTCTCTGGCCTTACGGCTTCGCGGGGTCAAGCGGATAGGGCGAGACCGACCATATCGGCCAACTCGGAAAGCGCTTGTTTCTCTTCGGTTACCTTGATCGCACGCATACCGAGAGCAGCGGCCGGTTTGCAGTTGATCCCGAGATCATCGAGATAAACGCAGGCATGTGGCGCGACTCCCAATGCATCGCACATCATCAGATAGATGAGCGGATCGGGCTTGCGGAGGCCGACCTTCGAACTTTCGATCACATGGTCGAAACGCGCCATTATTGAAGCAATTTCGGCGGCCTTGGCCTCATCGCGCGCCATGCCAGCCCCGTGACCTGAAGGGACATTGTTCGTGATGCAGCCGACCCTCAACCCGGCGACCTTAATGGCATCAATTGCGGCGACCATCGCCGGCCGGATATCGCCCGAAAGCAACCCCAGGACATCTTCGCCGGGAATTTGATGCCCAACAGCGGCGGATTCCTCTGCAAACAGCGAATCGAACGCCACAGCGTCGATTTCGGCACGTTCGAACCGGGCCCAGGCATTGCTGTCCGGGTTGGTCGCATTGATCCGGCGGATGGTATCGACCGGGAACCCGCGTTCGGCTTCGTAGCGCTTGAATGCGTCAAACGGCGACGAGGTAATCACTCCCCCAAAATCCCAAAGCACCGCTTTCACGTCAGATCGCACGGAACCACCACACGCCATCCACGGTTTCCCGGACGACTCGGCCATCAAGCTCCAGCCGCCGCAAATGTGCAAGCGCCTCGCCTGTCGCCAGTTCGCGATGTTCGCCGCCAATGACGCGATTGAACAATTGGCTGAAACAATCGACGGCCCGACGCGGTTCGGCGAGATGAGTAGTAAGCGCATCAAGCCTCTGGAGATGTTCGTCGCGCAACGCCTTCAGGCGAATGTGGAGCCCCTTGAATGGCTCTCCATGCGCCGGGCAGACCAGCAGATCATCCGGCAGCGCGTTGAGCAGCTTGTCGATCGACGCGAGCCACTCGCCCAATGGGTCAGCATAGGGTTCCGTAATGTTGATCGAGACATTCGAACTGATCCGCGGCAACACCTGATCACCGGAAACGAGGACGCCGGAGCGTTCGTTGTAAAGGCAGGCATGTTCCGGACTATGGCCCGATCCGACGACGACACGCCAGATATTGCCACCCAGATCGAGCACATCCCCGTCCTGCAAGCGCCTGAAGCTGACCGGCATTGGAAAGACCATGCGGCCGAAACGCCCCCAGCCCTTGCCGCGTGTTTCTTCGATCACGTCATCGCCCCAACCCGCGCCACGCTGGTTGATGATTGCTTCTTCCGGCACCTCGTCGCGCGCATCGGCGATCAGCATCCGGGCCGTCAGCCATTCGCCGCGTGTCATCCACAGATCGATACCAAATCGTTTGGTAAGCCAGCCCGCAAGCCCGATGTGATCCGGATGCATATGCGTACAGATGACCCGAGTCAGCTTGGTGTCGGCCATTGCCCCCGCAAAGAGGGCCTTCCAGGCGTCACTGCACATTGTCAGCAACATGCCGGTATCGACGGCAATCATGCCATCCGTATCGTCGAGCAGCCAGCTATTGATGTGCCCAAGCGACCCCGGCATCGGAATACGCGCCCAGCTGATACCATCTGCAATGCGCGTCAATTCGCCCACGCCCGGTGCATGATCGCCCAACGGATAGACTAAACCCTTGTGGCTGGTCGCCAGATAGCTTTCGTCATGGACCAGCGACGCATCATAGGCAGGCTGCTCTTTCAACGCTTGAACAGCGTCTCGGCATTATGCTCGACAGGGGCAACCGTCACTTCCACGCCTTCGGCCAGGGCCTCGGCCGCACGCGCCGCAACATCGCGCTCATTCCGCAGTTCTTCGATCAAGGCCGCACGATCGCCTTCGAGCTTGCCGTCCGCCTGCGCCTCGATGCCCTTGAGCTTGGCTGCCTTCTTTACGACTGCATCCAGTTCGCGTTGGGTGCAAAGACCGAGCGTCACGGGATCCTTGGGCACAATGTCAACAATGTTCCAGTGGGTCCGATCACGGATGGCCTGGATCGTGTTGCGCGTCGTTCCGATCAATTTGCCGATCTGGCCGTCGGAAACTTCTGCATGGTTGCGGATGATCCAGGCAATGCCGTCGGGCTTGTCCTGCCGCTTCGAAACCGGCGTGTAGCGCGGCCCCTTGGTGCGGGTTGCCTGTTCCGGTTCACGAAACATCTGAAGTTCGTAATTGGGGTCAGCCTGACCCTTTTCAATCTCGGCAAGCGTGATTTCACCGGCGCGAACCGGATCACGCCCGGTCAGCTTGGTGGCTGCGAGATCGTCGGCAATCGCCTGAACCTCGAGGATGTGGAGACCACAGAATTTGGTAATCTGCTCGAACGACAGCGCCGTATTGTCGACCAGCCAGGATGCGGTCGCGTGGGGCATAAGCGGCTGAGCCATGATGAAAAACCTTTCAGACAAAAGAAGGGCCGCCCCTTGCGGAGCGGCCGTGACATTGAAAACCGGTCTAACGCGCCCTGACGTGAAGGGCAAGTTTTCAATCCGCCACATAAAATGAACCGCCACATTGTGACATTAAAATTATCGTCGCCTGCATCCAAACAATGCCCTCGAACCGTAATCCAATTGAAGCGCAAAGCCTTTCGGATCGCGAGACAGACATCACAAAAACATTTATGTTATCAAGACTATATAGAAATATTACATGACTATATCTCAATATGGAATCTCTGAATTTTGGACATTCTATAGTATTTTAGTATTATAATAAAATATTGTATTTGCCATAATAAAAACTATATTTCGTCTTACTTTAGACATTATTGTATATGCAAATTGATTACTTTGAAAATGGAGGATCAATTTATGAAAAATCGCGTTACAAATATTTTCGTCATGCTGTCGTTGGCCGGCGCACAACTGTTCGCCATTCCCGCTTCGCAGGCTGCCGCGCTTGAAGATGCGCCGGTGGCCGGTCGTGATGCACAGTTCCGTACGGGGACGTTTGCGGGCGGGCGCATCCGGCTCGCTATTGGCAGTCAAAGAAAGGAGCCAAAATTGCGCACAGGCTTCACATTCGCGTCCATGCAGTCCGGCCAGTCCACACGCGGGACATATTTCACGCGTTTCGGGGAAGGACTCGAATTCGGCATCACTGACCGCAATGCCCGGCCGCACATGTCGGTTGCTGGATACAGCTTGGCGCCGAAGCGTCTCGGCGCGGCGGACGGCACGGAAGACGCTGGCAAGAAAAAGGGCCTCTCAACGCCAGCAATTATTGGTATTGTTGTTGGCGGCGTTGCCTTGCTCGCAGTGGCGGCTTTCGTTGCGATCTGCAGCAATGACAGCGGGGAATGTGGGAGCGACTAATTTCCGGCCAATAAAGTAGGGACAAGACGTGGGCGTCATCCGGCTCGCGTTACCAGCACAATCTTCCCGACATGGTCACCTGCTTCCATCCGCGCATGGGCGGCGGCGGCTTCGGCGAGCGGAAAGGTCTTGTCGATCACCGGTTTCAGTTTGCCCGCCTCGACATGGGGCCACACGACGCGGATCAGTTCTTCGGCAACGAGGGTTTTGAAAGAGACGGGCCGCGCGCGCAGCGTGGAGCCGGTCAAGGTCAGGCGTTTCATCATGATCATCGCGATGTTGATTTCGGCGGTGATGCCGCGCTGGACGGCGATCGTCACATGGCGGCCGTCCTCTGCGAGGCATTGGACATTGCGCGGAAGATAGTCCCCTCCGACCATGTCGAGCACCGCCTGCACGCCCTTGCCGCCTGTGAACGCCTGCACTTCAGCGAGGAAATCCTGCGTTGCATAGTTGATGGCATAGTCGGCGCCCAACTCCGTGGCGCGGGCGCATTTTTCGTCCGATCCGCAGGTGACGATGACTGTCAGGCCGAACAACTTCCCCAATGCAATTGCCATCGTGCCGATACCGCTGGTGCCGCCATGAACCAGAACAGTATCGCCCTCGACCGCGTAGGCGCGCTCGAACAAATTGGTCCACACGGTAAAGAGCGTTTCGGGCATCGCTGCTGCTTCGACCATCGATAGCGCGGGAGGGATCGGCAGGCATTGACCCATTGGAGCAACACAAAATTCCGCATAACCCCCACCCGCGACCAGGGCGCACAGCTTGAGCCCGATCACATCTGCCAGGATACCTTCGCCAACAGCCACGACAACACCGGCAATTTCAAGCCCCGGTACGCTCGACGCGCCAGGCGGCGGCGGATACATGCCGCGTCGCTGGAGTATATCAGGCCGATTAACCCCCGCCGCCGCGACCTTGATGAGGACTTCGCCCGGTCCGGGCTGCGGCACCGGCCGTTCAACCGGCTGAAGGACTTCAGGACCACCGGGAGAGGCGGGATCAATGGCAATCATGATTTCGGGCAACACAAACACAAAGACCCCCCTTAAAATTTCTTGCCTTATTGACTTGAGGCGGCAGTTGGTCAACGATTCAGCCCATGGACATGGACGAATTGTTCGCCAAGCGGCCCGATGATCCGCTGGCCAAATTGGTCAAGCAAGATCTTGATCCGCTGTCCGTTAATGAATTGAGGGAACGTGTTGCGGTTCTTGAGGCCGAGATCGTGCGCGTTAACCAGAAAATCGAAGGAGCCGTTAACTTTCGGGCAAGTGCCGAGGGTCTATTCAAAAGCTGACTTGATGTTTGGCGATCGACGCCCGACATAGAGGAGCGAAGGAGCATCGAATGCCGTCTTTTGCCCGTGAACTGGAAACCACGCTGCACAACGCACTTGCCGCCGCGTCGAGCCGCAAACATGAATATGCGACGCTGGAGCATCTGCTCTATGCGCTCGTCGATGATGAACATGCTTCAAAGGTCATGATTGCGTGTGGTGTCGAACTCGGCGAACTCAAGGAGACTGTCGCCCATTATCTCGATACCGAGCTTGAATCGCTGAAGGTTGAGGGGGATACCGATCCCTCCCCTACCAGCGGATTCCAGCGCGTCGTCCAGCGCGCGATCCTCCATGTCCAGTCTTCAGGCCGCGACGATGTGACGGGTGCGAATGTTTTGGTCGCGCTGTTTTCCGAACGCGAAAGCTATGCCGTCTATTTCCTCCAGCAGCAGGACATGAGCCGTCTCGATGCGGTCAGCTTTATCTCGCACGGCGTTGGCAAGGGTGCAGAAGTCCCGGAGCCCCGCGAAGTGAAGGGGGCCGAGGAAAAGGAAGAGAAGAAGCAGGAAGCGCAAGGCAAGGGCAAGCAGGAGTCCGCGCTCAAGCAATTCTGCGTCGATCTCAACGAAAAGGCACGGAACGGCAAAGTCGATCCGCTCATCGGGCGCGGGCCCGAGGTTGATCGCACTGTCCAGATCCTGTGCCGCCGGTCGAAGAACAATCCGCTTTATGTGGGTGAACCGGGCGTCGGGAAAACCGCGATTGCCGAAGGTCTCGCGCGCAAGATCATCGAGGGCGATGTCCCCGAGGTGCTACTGCCTGCGATCATCTATTCGCTCGACATGGGCGCGCTGCTGGCCGGAACGCGCTATCGCGGCGATTTCGAGGAGCGGCTGAAGGCGGTCGTCAACGAACTTGAGAAGCTGCCGCATGCGATTCTGTTCATCGACGAGATCCATACAGTGATCGGGGCCGGGGCAACTTCGGGGGGAGCAATGGACGCATCCAACCTGCTCAAGCCTGCGCTTTCCAATGGCGGTATCCGTTGTATCGGATCAACGACTTACAAGGAATTCCGCAATCACTTCGAAAAGGATCGCGCGCTGCTTCGC
>JANNLW010000266.1:0-4416 GCA_031397145.1 Sphingomonadales bacterium
GCGTTTCCAGACGCACCATTAACGTGTCAATCGTTGTCGTATTTTGATTATCCAGTGCAGAATTGATTTCAACGATCAACGGTTCTCCGGCTCGAATTGTGGTCGTTTGCAATACTGAAGCAGGCAGAAGCGGTGTGCCGACAAACGCTCCACCAAGTGTCACGGGAGAAGCGCCGCTGCTGCCTTGGCAAATTGTGGTTGGAACCGATATGTTGTGAGCCGTGGGCGAACTATCAAGCTGATAGGTTTTCAGGGTCGGAGTTACCGGTTGAGGCGGCTCGACAATGAGGTCAACCCGATTCGAATTGCGGATGATGCGGTTTGTGCCCGCGTCCCATTGGATCGTCGCGATGTTGGAAATCGTCTGGGCGTCAGCGACTGTTGGCGCCGATCCGATCAGGAGCGTCACAATGGCCAGAAACAGAGCCAAATTATGGGTTATGACGCTACGCATAAAAAGAGAAGTAGCCCGTCCATTGGCTAAAACGAGCCATTGGACGGGCCATTTCCGTTCGCCCTAGTTTATGGTCACCTGGAAATAGAGCGTACGGGTTGTGCCCGCCGCAATTGTTCCCAGGGTTCCATTGAGCGTTCCTGCCGTAACTGAGCCACCAGACGCGCCATCGAGATTGCAGGTTCCGGTCGGCGCGGTGCCGGTGTAAGTACCGTTCAGGAAGCTGCTGGACGCAACAAACGTCGTCTGTGCCGGCAGCGGATCGCTGATCGCCACACTTGTTGCTGACGCACCGCCCGCCGCATTCGCGACAACGATGCAATACTCGACGATTGCGCCCGGTATCAGCTTCGGATTGGTCGATCCATTGATTGGATCGGAAACAACCCGGCTTTGCTTGGTCACGGTAAGAGTTGGTGCCGACACGGTATAATCGTCGTCATCACTTGCCTTGCCGTCGCGTGCAGCGTCGCCGGCCACTGGTCCGGCCGCATCTGCAAAAACCGTATCCATTCCAGCGGTATTGGCACCGACTGTTTCCGCAATGACCGCCCCTTGGCTGCCAGCGCCTCCACCCGCACGGGCTTGCGCTGTCAATGTGACGCCTGCGACATCGCCATTGACCCGCGCAATCGGAATAGCGCCGACGAGGAAGACAGTACGCGATGCATCGGCCGCGACTTCATCCAGGAAGGTCGCTGCAAGGTCCGTCCCCGCATCATAGCTACCATTGCCATTTGTATCGACAAAAGCGCCAAGCCCGGTCAGGTCGAAATTGTCCGTTCCGCCGTGTGCGGCAGTCCCACCCGCCAGCTGCGCAACCGTCAGCCCGAGGTCGAGCGTATCATTAGATGTGTTTGTGACGGTGAACGTCGTAACCTGTGCCGATGCGCCTGGCGCCACGCTTGTCGTTGCAGATCCCACCTCTGCGACTGTCAGCGTGATCCTGCGATCGACAGTGATGTTGTTGGAGGCGTTGATGGCCGTTTGTGCCACGCCGCCAACCTGATAGTTCACGGTTGCCGTATTGGTTATGGTAGAACCTGCAGTCGTTCCGGCAGCGAGTGCTGGAGTTACGCCCAGTATCCCGACCATCGTGCCACTGGCTATTGCCAAATGTTTGTAAATATTGGTCATTGGTCCCGATTCCTGTCTTTTCGTATGTGCCGGTTGTTGAGCCCGCTGGCACAAATTGGCGGGAGATATGATCAGCGTACGACGCCTCGGAAGCTCAGCTTGCCGTGTGCGCCTGCTGCAATCGTATTTTTGAATGCCCAACGGACGTGTGTGACATCCTCGGGCATCGCGCTTCGCCATCGGCCATCCGCTTCCCGAACCTTGAGCGCAGGCAGAGTTCCCCAACTCCGGCCGCCATCAATTGAGACTTGTGCGCTGTCGCGGCTTCCTGAGTAGGCAACAGTGGCAGGGAGCGGGTTGGTCACGATAAAGTCGCTCGCTGGTGCGTTTCCTGCGTTTCGATAGTTGAGGATGAAGACGAGTTGATCGCCTGGCGTCACCGACTGGGGTTCCTCCAGCACGATCCGCGCATGCCCGCTGCTGTCGGCGATTGTTTTTTCAAGGAAAACGGCGCTCGATAAAGTTACATTGTTGGCCGCAAGCGCGAGACTTGGGGCCAACAGGGCGATCACGAAAAGCAGTGCTCGCATCAGTTTATCCTCACTTTGAATGTCACGGTTCGTGTCTGACCACCAGCGATTGAACCAAGCTGCACCGACACAGCATTGCTGGCGAACTGGCCGGCATCGGCATCAGCGGCATCCGTCATTGAAGAGCCCTGCATTGTGATTGTGCCGGTCTGGAATGTTGTATTGGCTGGAATTGCGTCGCCAATCGCGAGATTGGTAAGTGTCCCGGTCCCTGAGATGGTTGCAACAAGCGTGTAGGTGATAATCGATCCGGGAACGGATCTGGTGCCGCCGAATGGATCAAGAACCGTGGCGCTCTTGACGAACGTCATCGCGGCGCTTTGGATGACATATGCGCCGCGATCGACGCCATCAGCGCCTGTCGTTCCAACGACAGCGTCTCCACCACCCTGGCCTTGACCGACAAAAAATGTCCCTGCAGCCCCTGTTCCTGTGCGGGCAGCAGCCGTTAGGTCAAGGTCGCCGCGATCTAGATCGCTCCCTCCGCCTGGAATCGTCGAAAGCACGAAAATACGTTGCGATTGATCCGGCGCCAGCGTGAGGTCGTTCGATCCGGCCGTATAAACAGTATCAACGCCTGCGTCATACACGCCATTATTGTTCGTATCGATTACAATCGAGGTGGAGGTGGGGTCAAACTGGTCTCCGCCTATTGCTGTCGTCGGTGTCAGGTCGAAGGCTTCAGTGCCGTTTCCCGTGTTTGTTACCGTGAAGCTGAGAACCTGGTTGGTCGAACCCGGTATTACGACGACTGGTCCCGGATCGGCTTTTGCGACTGTGACATCCAGCAATTCATCGACTTTGATATCCACCTGATTGGAATTTGCCGACTGCGGATTGCCGCCTGTGTCTGTATAGGTCGCGGTCGCAGAGTTGCTGATCGTGGTTCCAGCAGTTGTCCCGGCAGCCTGGGCAGCCGAAGAATAGCCGATAGCTGCGGTTGCGACGACAAGTGGGACGACACGAAGTAATTGCACGTTCCTGATTGACCAACTATTCTCGCTGCGCATGCTTTTTCCGAAATTTGTGTTCAAGGAGCATCGCAATGCACCAGAAACGACAAATATTTGGTTAATCACCTCCGCGAAAATGACGTCAGAGACCAAGCTATGGAATTTGAATGAAAATTCAGGTTTTACGCGCTTTGCGCACTCTTCCGAACCCAACTGACCGTGCGGTCTTTTAGCCCTTTTGACGTCAGACTGGCGGCAAATATCGTTAACAATCTGGCCAGCGGACCGCGCCTTGACAGCCTATGCCGCTACGCCTAACAGCCGCGCCTCAACACCGTTCGCGGGTGTAGCTCAGTTGGTTAGAGCGCCGGCCTGTCACGCCGGAGGTCGCGGGTTCGAGCCCCGTCACTCGCGCCACTTTTGTTTCGCGCTCAATCTTGAGGTTTGCGAAATTGTCCCGTTTCCATCCACGATAAAAGCGGTCGAAGCGGCGCTATCCAAATTGTTCCACAAACCAAATAGAACAGGCCTTGCACGATTGCGGGAAGACGCGCGATTTCGCTCGAAAAGCTTCCCACAATTGTCGCGAGTATCGCAATAAGCAAAAGTATCGCTGCCATCCCGACAGGTTTCCGCCAACTTGGATTCATGATGCACCGATGCGTGATAGAGGCCCAGTGATCCATTCCTTTTCGGTCAGGATCGCATCAAGGGAAACATCCCATGGTTCGACGGTCAAATTTTCACATTCCTGAACGGACCAGGCAAGTCCAACCCTTAAGCTGGACGGCATCTCGGCAAAAACCCGATCATAGTGACCTGCTCCCTGGCCCAATCGGTTCAGCGCGCGGTCAAACCCCACCAAGGGCGTCAGGATCAGGTCGGGGACACAGAGCGGCAAGTCAGCGCTCGGCTGCTGGAATCCAAATGGAGCCGTTTCGAGAGCATGTCCCGGAGCCCATTCTCGAAAGACGAGCGTAGCGCCGCGATCAGCGAGCCAGGGGAGGGCGAGCGGCTTTCCCGCCTTCGCAGCAACATCGAGCAGGCGGCTTGCGTCCACTTCAGATCCGGCTTTAACATAACCCGCAACAATCCGAGCTCCATCGATCGCGAGGCGCAAGGGCAGCGGCAGGAAATCCAATGAATCAGACCAGAATAAATGATCTTTTTCAAATGCTTTACGGCGTTTTCTCAGTTGAAACCTGAGACCTTGTTTATCGTTCACCGCAATACTTTCGTAAGGTTGGCGGAACCACCATGGCCGTTTGCCGGAATATCCTCTGACGCCGTAAACGTCAGGTGGGGATCGTATACACAGACCAGGATCTGCGCAGGGACAACC
>JANNLW010000279.1:0-2922 GCA_031397145.1 Sphingomonadales bacterium
CCCAGCTATATCACCATCAGGGGATCAACTTATATGAACCAAGTGAAGGTCTTTGCGGTAAGCATTCGGCAGAGCTTTACCATGTCCTGAATGCCGGGTTTTTACTTAAATGCGCAATCGCGAAGCGACAGCCATCCACAACAAAACAGACACAAACCTACCCCTATCCCTTCTGCGCCTCGGCAATCAGCGCCCCATCAATCGCCTTGGCACGCTTGTAGGCGGGGCGCGCCGAAAGCCGTGCACCATAGGCTTCGAAGGCAGGGCGCTTGGGTAGCGTGCCGAACTCCATGCCCCACATGATCTGCGCGCCGACATAGACATCGGCCGCGGTAAAGCGATCGCCAGCGATATAGTCGTGTGCGCCTGCGGCCTTTTCGAGTGCATCGACGGTGGCCTCGAAACTGCCATAACCAGCCATCATCGCCTTGTCGGCCGGAACCTCGAAGCCCATCGACTTGTTGGTGATGGCCTGTTCGACCGGCCCGGCCGCAAAGAAGAGCCAGCGATAATAGTCTGCGCGTTCATCCGCGGTGGGCGCGAGCCCGGCTTGCGGGAAGGCCTCGGCCAGATAGGCGCAGATCGCCGCGCCTTCGGTCACGACCTTGTCCCCATGTTTGATCGCGGGGACCTTGCCCATCGGATTGATCGCCAGATATTCGGGCGCTTTCATCGTCGTGCCATAATCCAGCAATACCTGTTCGTAAGGCGCCCCGACTTCCTCGAGCATCCAGCGGGCAATTTGCCCGCGCGACATTGGATTGGTGTAGAAGGTGAGGGGGGCCGTCATTCTCGTTCTCCATCATTGAATCAATACACGAACATATATAGAACATTGACAAGTGCTTGTCGAGCGTTTTTACTGGCCTGGACGGAGTTGGGGGACGTCGCAACCTGGAGGATTTGATGACAGAAGAATTTCCCGGCCGCCTCGGCGAAGATCAAAACTGGGTCGGCTCAACACAGGTCAGTCGGCGCGCCGCGATTGCCGGAACGGCGGCCTTTGCGGGCTATGCGCTGGCCGTTCAGCCCGTCTCTGCTTCGACCGTTACTACCGATACCAATGGGCTCGACGCGGGGATGACGACGTTCGCAACCGGCAGCCTGCGGATGAACGCCTATCGCGCGAAACCCGCGGGCAAGCGCAAACTTCCGGTTGTGCTCGTGGTGCAGGAGGTTTTCGGGCTGCACGAATGGGTGAAGGACATGTGCCGCCGCTATGCCAAGGCCGGTTTTTACGCGATCGCGCCCGACCTTTACCAGCGGCAGGGCGATGCGACCAAGGTGAGTGATTTCAAGCTTCTTTTCGCAGAAATCGTCTCGAAAGTGCCAGATGCGCAGGTTATGGGCGATCTCGATGCAGCGGCGACGTTCGCCGGTACGGACGGCGGCAATGCAGCGAAGCTGGGCATCACCGGCTATTGCTGGGGCGGGCGGATCACATGGCTTTACGCCGCACATAACCCGAAACTGAAAGCGGGGGTTGCCTGCTATGGCCGGATGATCGGCAAACCCACCGAACTCCAGCCAAAGAATCCGATCGACGTTGTCGCCTCGATCAATGCGCCGATTCTGGGGCTCTATGGCGCGCTCGACAAGGGCATCCCGGTTGCGGACACAGAAAAGATGGCGGCGGCACTGAAGGCTGCAGGAAAGCGGTCCGTCATTCATGTGTTTCCGGGCGCGGATCATGGATTCCTTGCCGATTATCGACCGAGCTATAACGAAGCGGCGGCAAAGCAGGGTTTTGCCGAAGGTCTCGACTGGTTCAGGCGTCATCTAAAATAGGGATGCGATGCAACCACCCTGTTTCCAAAAACAGGGTAACCGTTTTGTTAGCCAATCCACACATCGAATTGTGAAGACTCGCGAACCTAAGCTGCGTGCGCGTCGGGATGTTTCCCGTTCGCCGGGGACATGGGGACATTTACATGGCAGTTCGTGGAACACGATGGGTATTCGCTGGCGCGACTCTTGCGGCCATTGGCCTCGGCGCGACGGCCGCTAACGCAGCGACGGCAAATGCTGCGGCGCTTGCCAAAGTTTTGTCGCAAGTGACGGTAACGCAACAAACGGATCTCGAATTCGGGACGATCGTTGCCGGAACATCCGCCTCAACCGTCGCGATCAATGCATTCGGAGCGCGCACGTGCGGAGCAGGCCTTGCCTGCACCGGCACGACCGGGGCCGCGGCCTTTTCCGTGACCGGCACTGCAGGCCGTATCGTGACCGTTTCGGTGCCGTCCTCAATCACACTGACCAATGGCACCGACACGATGAACGCGAACCTCGCCGCAAGTGCACCGGGACTGCTGCTCGGCGTGGGTGGGGCATCCTTCACGGTCGGCGGCACGCTCGATGTTGGCGCGAACCAGGTTGACGGCGATTATTCGGCCACGTTCGCCGCCACGGTGGATTATCAATAGTGGTGATTTCGCGCGATTGACGCGTCGGTATGTGTACGTTATTCTGCACATATGATTCACGTCAATTTCACCGAACTTCGTAACAAGCTCGCCCATTGGTATGATCGGGCGAACAACGATCGTGCGCCTATTCTGGTGACGCGACAGGGGCATGAGCCGGTCGTGCTGATTGCTCAGAGCGAATATGATTCGATGGTCGAGACGCTTTACCTCAAATCGAGTCCGGCCAATGCCGCCCGGCTCGATGCATCGATTGCGAGCCTCGAAGCAGGCGAAGGGATTGAGAAGACGCTGGCCGATCTGCGGTGAAGCTCGTTTTCGAACCCCGCGCGTGGGACGATTTTCTCTATCTTCAAAAAACCGAACCCAAGATCGCTGCAAAGCTGGTCGATATGATCGAAGAATGCTGCCGGAACCCGTTCAAGGGCACCGGCAAGCCCGAACCCTTGCGCGAAAACTGGGCAGGTTGGTGGTCGCGCCGGATCAACGGCGAACA
>JANNLW010000288.1:0-3505 GCA_031397145.1 Sphingomonadales bacterium
GATGGTGTCGAGGTCCTCGCCGTCGATATAACCGAGCAGGGACTCCAGGGACTCCAGGGGACTTATACGCTTGTCGCTGACCTCGGCCATCCGGACTCGTTTGCCGCAATTGCCGCCGCAGCGGAGGCAAAGCTGGGCGACCTCGATATCCTGATCAACAATGCAGGCGTTTGCCCTGCCGGACCGCTCGATGAGATGACAGACGCGATGTGGGATCAGGCGCTGGGCATCAACGTGACGGCTGTCATGAAACTGACCCGCGCCGTGTCGCCGATGCTCCGTCGATCCGGAGCTGCAAGGGTGATCAACACAGGTTCAATTCTGTCCAGCTATGGAGATGCCGGGCTTGTCGCCTATGCCACATCCAAACATGCAGTGCTCGGCCTGACCAGGGCATTGGCAGCAGAACTGGGTCCTGACGGGATTACTGTCAATTGCGTCCAGCCCGGAGCCATCGCAACGGGAATGACGCGACCGATGTTCGAACAAAACCCTTCGAGCCTCGACTATTATGTTGGACGATCGGTGCTCGGACGGATTGGCCAACCCGAAGATATTGCCGATGTCATGGCATTCCTCGCGTCCGACGATGCGCGGTTCGTAACGGGGCAGGGAATACTCGTTGATGGCGGCGTCATGGTGCATAGCTAACCACTAACATTTTCGCTTGTCGCAAGCTGTGGCCGGCTATGCCATTTGTTCTTAAATGGAGACGTGTAATGAATGATCTAAGTTCCGTGCCGAGTCTTGCGGATCCGGAAGTGATGCAAGATCCGTTTCCGTTTTATCAATGGGCGCACGCCAATTCACCGGTCGTGGAAATGCCTAGCACGGGCATGAAGGTGATCATGAGCTATGCCATGTGTTCAGAAGCAGCTGGTCGACCCGATGATTTCTCGAATGCCTTTACCAAAGTGCTTTCAGGTGCCTTGTCCGAGGATCCCGAAGTGTCGGGCATATTGGCTGGCGGATGGCCACAGATAGATACATTGCTCACAGCGGATCCGCCGGTGCACACGCGTTTCCGCAAGCTCGTAAATCTCGCCTTTTCGATGCCGCGCGTCAATGCGCTCGAGGCGGGCATTCGGCAAAAAATCAATACGCTTATCGACGGGTTCATTGACAAGGGTGAATGCGAATTTGTTTCCGAATTCAGTGTGCCATTGCCGGTGCAGGTCATCTGTGAACAATTGGGCTTTGACCTTTCCTGGCATCGCGATGTCAAGCGCTGGTCGGACGCCTTTGCTGATCGTCTGGGCCACATGATTCCTCGCGAACGCGAGCTCGAATGCGCGCGCGAGATTGTCGAGTTTCAAAAGGCGGTAAAAGTAAAGATCGACGAGAGGCGGGCGCAGCCGACCAATGATCTGTTGTCCGATGTCGTCAACGCGCGCATCGAAGGCGAACCGCCTCTCAATGACGCGGAGATTCTTTCCGTTGCGCAGCAATTGATGGTCGCTGGAAACGAGACCACGACCCATGCGATCGCAGGCGGCATCGTTCATATGGCGAGGAATCCGGACGAGGCTGCGAAGTTGAGAGCTGATCCCAAGATGATCCCCAATGCGGTCGAAGAGGTCTTGCGACTGGATACGCCGACCGCTGGCATGTGGCGGGTGGTGACGCGCGATTGTGAGCTTGGCGGTCATGAATTCAAGGGTGGGACGATGGTCCTTGTCCGGTACGCAGCCGGCAATCGAGATCCGATCCAGTTTCCTGATCCCGACAAGTTCGATGTCGAGCGGAAAAATGCGCGAACACATCTCGCCTTTGGAAAGGGCATTCACATGTGTGTCGGCAATATGCTGTCGCGCAAGGAAATGACGGTTGCGTTTGAAACACTGCTTGACCGCCTGGACGACATTCGCCTTGCGGAGGGCGCAAAACTGGAGGTTGCGCCCAATTTGCTGCTGCGGGGGTATAAGTCAGTTCCGATAACCTTCAGGAAGCGCGGATGAATTTCGACCTCGACGAAAACCAAAGCCTGTTCAAGGCGGCAGTCGAACGGTTTTCTGCGAGCACAGATATTCCGGCGCGACTTCGCACCCGCAAGCTTGATGGCGGATTTGATCGAGCACGCTGGAAGGAAATGGCCGAGCTGGGGCTGATCGCCCTTGCAGCTTCGGAGAGTGACGGCGGGCTCGGCGGGTCGTCGCTGGATTGCGCTGTGGTTGCGCAAGCTTTGGGCCGTGGTCAGGCGGTCGAACCTTGGCTTGAATGCGGGTTCTTGCCGGCTCGGTTGCTGGCCGGTACGCCCATGATCGAGTCGATCGTTTCAGGCGAAACTTTGGCAGCGTTTGCCTTTGCCGAGGCGGGTCGACGCTTTGCACTGGACGCGGTGCAGGTGCGGGCACGAAAGACTGTCGATGGCTACCTCCTTTCCGGCGAGAAGCAATTCGTTCTTGGCGGAGCGACCGCTGATCTGTTCGCTGTTACGGCGTATTTGAACGGGCAAACGGTTGTCTTTACCGTGCCGAGAGATTCGAAAGGCGTGGCGGTAAAAGCCTTTCCGGTCGTGGATGGCAGTTTCGCGGCAATTCTGATGCTCCACGACGTCGCCGTTGGATCTCCTTTGCCGAATGGATCTGAGCGATTGGAAAAGGCGATTGACGATGGCCGCCTGATGGCGTCAGCCGAGATGACAGGGCTCGCCCAACGCTTGTTTGATGACACGCTGGAATATGTGAAAACCCGCGAACAGTTCGGGCAACCGCTCGGCCGCTTTCAGGTCATCCAGCACAATATGGTTGGCGGATATGAGAAAGTAGAGCTGATGCAATCGGCCTTGTATCGCGCGTTGCTGGCCCAACCGTCGAACTGGGCAAATGAGATGCGGGGGCTGAAGGCCTTTGTCGGAGATGCGGCGATTGCGGTCGCCCATTTGGCGGTGCAGATGCACGGCGGGATGGGAACGACCGACGAACTGGGTATCGGCCATGGGTTGAAGCGGATCATGTTGTTGTCAAAGCTTTTTGGCGACCCGGCATCCGATCTGGCAACATACGCTCAGGCTGCGTGACGGGGGAGTTTCTGGCATGGATATGAACTTCAGCGCGGAAGACCTGGCATTTCGGGACACGGTTCGTGACTTTCTGGGGGAAAAGCTGAACGCGCGGCTGCGGGAAGGCGCTGCGAATACGCCAAGTGTATTCACCGAACCCGATATCACGCGTGAATGGCAGTCAATACTTTATGAAAAGGGCTGGTTGGCATCATCCTGGCCTGTCGAAGATGGCGGCCCTGGCTGGACGCCAATGCAGAAATACCTGTTCGAAAAGGAATGTGCGATTGCCGGGACTCCGGCATTGCCGATACTCGGCCTGAGGCTTGTCGGCCCGGTGATCTGCAAGTTTGGGACGCCAGCCCAAAAGGCATATTTTCTGCCACGCATACTTTCTGGCGAAGATTATTGGTGTCAGGGATATTCCGAACCCGGATCAGGCTCCGATCTGGCATCGCTCAAGACCCGGGCAGTCTGGCATGGGGACAAATACATCATAAACGG
>JANNLW010000030.1:0-1649 GCA_031397145.1 Sphingomonadales bacterium
TGGACAACTCGCAAGCGATACGGTCTCGGCCCGGTTGTCGGTCCTTTATCAGCGGCAAAACGACTATATCGACAATGTCCTGCCTGCTGGCACCACCAAGGATGCCTTTGTGGGTTATGAAGAGGTCGCAGCGCGGCTCCAGCTCCTGATCAAGCCTTCGGACGATCTTGACATCTTGCTTGGTGGCCAGTTGCGGTCGCTCGACGGGACGGCGCGCGTCTTCCGCGCCAATGTGTTCTCGCGGGGGCAGAAGGGCCTGAACAGCAATTTCAGCCGCTATCAGGTTTCAACCGACGGGAAGAATGAGCAGGAAGTCGACACCTATAACCTTTCCAGCCGGATCACATATGATGCCGGTGCATTCTCGCTGGTTTCGGTCACGAGTTATTGGGACGGCGATGCCACCTCGGTCGGTGATGTTGACGGTGGGTTTGGCGCGTCCTTCCTGCCGCCCGCACTGACGGGCCCCGGCGTGATTCCCTTTACCGCTGAAACGCGGGACAGTGTTCCGAGCCTCAAGCAGTTCACCGAGGAATTGCGGATCGAAAGCAACGGCAACAATGCGCTCTCCTATCAGGGCGGATTCTTTTACTTCGATGAAAGCCTGCGCATCGTCAGCGAGAATTATTCGACGCTGGGTGATCCGAACAACTTGCCCGGCGACGTGAATATCCTCGTCAGCCAGCAGCAGAAGAGCAAAGCCTATGGCCTCTTTGGCTCGCTGAGTTACAAATTGACCGAACAGTTCAGCGTGACCGGCGGCATCCGCTACAACAATGACCGGCGGCGCTATAATGTGACCCGGACAAAGGACACCCAGTTCCCCGGCTTCCTCCAGAATCCGCTCGGTGCGGTCAGCCGGTCGGTCAAGGACAATAATGTGACGTGGGACGTCACCGCCAAATATGATGCGAGTGACGATCTGAACCTGTATGCGCGTGTCGCAAAGGGTTATCGCGCACCAAGCATTCAGGGCCGGATCCTGTTCCCGCCCGCAACCGCCACACCGCTTGAATCGGGCGTGACGATCGGCAATTCGGAAACCATCTATTCCTACGAGAGTGGCATCAAGGCCGACATTCTGGACGGCAAGGGCCGGATCAACCTGAGCGGATTCTACTACGACTTGAAGAACGCCCAGTTGACCGCCGTTGGCGGCGGCGTGAACGCAAACCGGCTGATCAATGCCAAGAAGGTGCGCGGCTATGGCATCGAGCTTGACGCCGAATTCAAGCCGACGCGCAGCCTGCTGCTGACCGCAGGGTTCAGCTACAACAACACAAAGATCAAGGATCCGAACCTGACGACAGCGGCATGCGGCGCGGTGCGCGTCGATACCTTCCCCAATGTCTCGCTGTGCACGATCCTCGATCCGATCGTTGTCGCAGCGGCGCCGTTCTCGGCGGCGATCGTGAACATCAATGGCAACAGCCTGCCGCAGAGCCCGCGCTGGATCGCCAACTGGACGGCGAGTTATTCGATCCCGGTCGGCAATGGGGAGGTCTACGCCTATACCGATTGGGCCTATCGTTCGAAGATCAATTTCCTTCCCGATCATGCCGGAGGCTGGCTGCGCGCGATCAAGCGCGAGCGAGCCCGGACCAGTTTGCGTGCCGCACTCGCAGAAACCCTTCCAGACAGGCTGGCGC
>JANNLW010000342.1:0-3850 GCA_031397145.1 Sphingomonadales bacterium
CGGGCCACCTGGTCGGCGTGGAAATAGCTGTCTCCGAAGAATTCATTCAAGGCACGATCGCGTTTCATGAAAAGGCCAATATCATACTCGTCGGTCATTCCGATGCCGCCATGCATCTGTACACCCTCGCGCACTGCAAGATTGCATGATTTGCCAGCCTTGGCCTTTGCAGCGGCGATGAAAAGTTCCGCACGCGGATCATCATCGTCGAGCAGGTGCTGCGCCTTGATCACGATCGAACGGGCGCCTTCCATCTCACCATAGAGATGCGCTGCGCGGTGCTGGAGTGACTGGAATTCGCCAATCACCTTGCCGAACTGCCTGCGCTGTTTGAGATAGTCAATCGTCATGTCCATTGCCCCGCTTCCAACGCCGACCATTTCGGCCGAAGCGCCAAGGCGTCCCGCATCAAGGAGTTTCGTCAGAGGCCCCCATCCGGCATCGACTTCGCCAACGACAGCGTCCGCATCGACTTGCACGCCATCGAACGTCACCCGCGCAGACATCGCACTATCGACAAGCCGATCGACATCCATCGTCATGCCTGTGGCATCTTTCGGCACCGCGAATAAAGTGATGCCGCTCTCTTCACCTGCGCTCCCGCCGGTGCGCGCTGCAACCAGCAGCATGTCGGCGACATGGCCATGAAGGACGAACTGCTTCTTGCCCGAGAGTCTGAAGCCATTGCCCGAACGCTCTGCAACCATCGCGGTCGCAGCCGGACGGTGCTTCGCTCCTTCATCGATCGCCAGCGCCACAATGGCATCGCCCGCGAGAATTTTCGGAAACCATTCTGCCTGTAACGCATTGCCCCCGGCTTTCAGCGCTTCGACGGCAGCAACAGCCGTCGTCAGAAAAGGCGAAGGCGTAAGGTTCCTCCCGATTTCTTCGAGCACAATTCCGGCTTCGACATGGCCCAGGCCAAGCCCGCCGTTCGTTTCCGGGATCAGGATTCCGGTAAATCCCAATTCGGCAAACTGCTTCCACAAGCCCTTAGAAAAGCCGGCTTGATCCTTGCAATCACGCAGCGAACGAAGATGCTTGACCGGCGCATTGTCAGAAAGGAACGGCGCGACCGTATCCTTGAGCATTACCTGATCATCGGAAAGATAAAGTGCCATATTTCATCCTTGATCCCCCTCCCGCCTGCGGGAGGGGCTAGGGGTGGGGAATTGAGATCGCGTATGGAGAAGTCAGGCCCACTCCCGACCCCTCCCGCAAACGGAAGGGCGTTATCCGCCCGGCATGTCGAGGATGCGTTTCGAGACGACGTTGAGCATAACCTCGCTCGTCCCCCCTTCGATGCTGTTGGCCTTGGTACGGAGCCACGAACGTGGACGAGCACCACCTTTCGAGCGACGGCTTTCCCATTCCAGGGCATCAGAGCCGCCCGCTGCCATGACAAGCTCATGCCGGGTCTTGTTGAGCTCTGTCCCGACATATTTCATAAGGTTGGAATAGGCAGGGTGCGCGCGTCCAGATTTCCATTCATCCATGAAACGCTCCGAATGCGCACGGAACACGATCGTCTCGACATCAAACATGGCCATCTGCGCACGCAGCACTGGCTCGGTCGCGGCGCTATCGGGGAAGGCTGCACCAATCGAGGCCATGCCGTCGCCATTGCCACCAGCCGAGATCATTTCGCGCTCATGCCCCAACAGATACTTTGCAACGTCCCAACCGCGATTGAGTTCGCCAACGATCTGATGCTTGGGCACCTTCACATTGTCGAAAAAAGTTTCGCAGAATGGTGAATTTCCCGAGATCAGCAGGATCGGCTTGGTTGTGACACCCGGCGTTGTCATGTCGAACAGAAGGAAGCTGATGCCCTGATACTTGTTCGTCTTGTCCGTCCGGACGAGGCAAAAGATCCAATCGGCGTGGTTTGCATAACTGGTCCAGATTTTCTGGCCATTGACGTTCCAGTGATCGCCCTTGTCTTCGCCAAAGGTCTGGAGGGAAACAAGGTCCGACCCTGAACCGGGTTCCGAATATCCCTGGCACCAGCGGATTTCCCCGCGCGCGATTTGGGGAAGGTAATGGAGTTTCTGCTCTTCGGTTCCGAATTTGAGTAACGCAGGTCCAAGCATCCAGATCCCGAATGACATCAGAGGGGTGCGGCAGCCAAGCTTGGCCATCTCGCTGCGCAGGGCCTTTGTCTCTTCGGCGGTCAAGCCACCTCCACCAAAGGCTTTTGGCCAGTCAGGAACGGTCCAACCCTTTGCGGCCATCGTATCAAGCCATTGCTTCTGCGCCGGATTCTTGAACTTGAAGTTACGGCCACCCCAGCAGGCATCGTCTTCATCACGCACGGGTTCGCGCATTTCGGGCGGACAATTTGCTTCCAGCCAGGCGCGCGTCTCGGCGCGAAAACTTTCCAGATCGCTCATCGGCAGTCCTCCTCATGATTGCACGATTCTCTAAGACTGTGGCCTTGCTTTACGCAAGCGTCAATTGATCAGCCGCCTTTGCCGTAGCGGCAATCGAACCTGCGTTGACCATGTGGTCCACCTGCCTAAGGTGAGTCGCAAACAAGTCCAGGAGAAAGCCATGAGATTCGCGGGCAAGACTGCCGTCGTCACCGGCGCGGCTTCGGGGATGGGCAAGGCCACGGCTGTCATGCTCGCCCGAGAAGGCGCAACCGTTATCGCCGCAGATATTGATGAAGAAGGCGGCACCGAATTGGCCGCAACATCTAACGGTAAGATCCTCTTCAAGAAAACCGATGTCTGTGACGTTTCCCAGATAAAGGCGCTGATGGATTTTGCCGCCGAGAAAACTGGCGGGATCGATATCGTTTTCAATAATGCCGGGGCCGTCGGTGCGCGCGAAAAGATCGACGAGATCGATGCCGATGGATGGGACCGGACGATGAACCTGCTGTTGCGCTCGGTCGCGATGGGCATCCGCTATGCCGTACCGCACATGATTGGCCGCGAGGGCGCCTCGATCATCAACACCGCCAGCGTTGCCGGGCTTTCAGCGGGCATGTCACCCACAGCCTACGCGGTTGCGAAATGCGGCGTAATCCACCTGACCAAACTCGCCGCAGCCGATCTTGCGCGACACAATATTCGCGTCAACGCGATTTGCCCGGGCTTCATCAAGACCAATATCTTCGCCTCGGCACTCGAAGTTCCGAAGGAACAACGCGACGTGGCGAATACACTGATCGCCGCCGTCGCAGCAGAGGCGCAACCGGTGAAGGGCGGCGGCGAGCCGGACGATATCGCCAACACCGTTCTGTTCCTCGCCGGCCCGGAATCGCGTTTCATGACCGGCACCCACTTGCTGGTCGATGGCGGCCTTTTGACCGGGCCCCGCCATGCCTGGGATGAAAATGCGCCCAGCATGTTTTCCTCGCTTGAGGCCTTTGTGGCCGCAGCACCGTGACATTTGTCCCCGCAGCAGAGCGCCTGCCTCTGAGGATAAAGCTTGGCAATGGCTTTGGTTCGATTGCCTATGGCGTGAAGGACAATGGCTTCGCAACGCTCCTGCTTCTCTTCTACAATCAGGTGTTGGGACTCGATGCCGGCCTGGTTGGGCTCATTCTGCTTGTCGCGCTCCTCCTTGATGCCGTTGTCGACCCGCAGGTCGGATATTGGAGCGACAAGACCCACACGCGATGGGGCAAGCGTCATCCCTGGATGTATGCGGCGATCCTGCCGATGGCCGGAAGCTGGATCATGCTCTGGCATCCGCCGGAAATGTCCAGGGACATGCTCTACCTCTATTTGCTGCTCTTTGCGTTTCTGATGCGCGCATCGGTTTCCTGCTACGAGGTTCCGGCTCTCTCGGTCGTTCCCGCACTGACAGCGGATTATGACGAGCGCACTTCGATTACCCG
>JANNLW010000395.1:0-1076 GCA_031397145.1 Sphingomonadales bacterium
GAAATGCGCGACACGATGATACCGCACAGGTCAGTGGCGACCGAATAATTCCAGCTGGTACCGGGATCGAATTCGAGCGGAATCCTGGCGAGCTTGGCAACAAATTCGTCATTGTCATGCTTGGCCCAATGGTCAACTTCGTCCTTGCGATAGGCCGCATCGATATTGGAACGTTCCTGAAAGCCATAGGTAAAGCCAGCGGTATGCCGCATCAGGTCGATCACGCGTGGTGGTGTCGCCGGTGGGCGGCTGATGAAGGGTGCAGTGCCTCCTCCAGCAACGAAGACCCCCATATCCTTGAACTCGGGGATGTATTTCGCGATCGGATCGCTGAGGGCGATTCGCCCCTGCTCGACAAGCTGCATCATCGCAATCGACGTAATCGGCTTGGTCATCGACATGATGCGGTAAATGGCATCTTCCTCAACACCGGAATGCCAGAGATGGGCAATCTCATCGCCGCGCCCGATCAGCAACGCTGCATGCGGGAGTTTGCCGGTGTCGAGATATTTTGACTGGATATGTTTGTTGATCCTTTCCAGTCGGTCTGGAAGGAAACCAAGTTCGCGGGATCGGACACGGTCAACATCAGCTTTGCGCTCCCTGGGCAATCGCCTCGGCCTTGGCAAACAGGGCCGGATCAATGGTAATGCCCGACGCCTTTGCATTCTCGGTCACTTGCTCGGGACGGCTAGCGCCAATGATCGCACTTGCCACATTGGGTTCACGCAATACCCAGGCAAGCGCGAATTGCGCAAGGCTGCATCCGGCTTCGGCCGCAAGCGGTTTGATCGCCTCAACGGCTTCCAGCAGTGCGGGTACGAGCCAGCGCCCCATGAACCCGCCCATCTCGCTGCTTGCGGCGCGACTATTGGCGGGGGGCGGCGCATCCTTGCTGTATTTTCCGGTGAGCAGCCCTTGGGCGAGGGGAGACCAGACGATCTGCGAAATGCCATTGGCCGCGCACAAGGGGATCACACCCTTCTCCGGCCTCCGCCAGAGCAGTGAATATTGTGGCTGGCTCGACACGAATTTGACCGTATTCGGCACGGCGAGCCCGTCACGGATATTCTGTG
>JANNLW010000483.1:0-11399 GCA_031397145.1 Sphingomonadales bacterium
GCGGCCGCTGGTTTACGCTTTCGAGGACGGTCCGGCCGCAAGGGGTCAGTATCGGCAGCGTTGCCGCAGAATATGCGATCGGCCTTGGGATTGCTGTCGATGTGGCCGCTCCGCTTGCCTCTACGCGCGGCATCGATCTCAAACGGGGAGAGGCTGTGCCGATTGGCCTTGGTTGCCGGATGTGCACCCGGCCGGATTGTCCGCAAAGATCGGCCCCGCCCGTATCGCGCGCTCTGGTCTTCAACGAACGCGAGCGCGGCATTGCCCCCTTCATCTTTGCGGGCGATTAGGCCTTGATTCATGTTTCAGCTTGAATCAACCGATCAGGCTCTAGGCCGAAACCTCAAGGAAATCGGTCGAACAAGACCGTCATCCCGGATGCGCACGCGCATCACGCCTTGCTGCTTGGGGTCGCGGAGCGTGCGTTCATAGGCCGCGGCCTTGGCCTGCGGGACATAGAAGATCCCGCGTCCAAGTCCGTTACCACCTTCATCCCAACGCGAAGCCTTTGCGAGTGCGGCACAGTCGGACGGGGGTGCGTGTCCGTCTGTCGGCTGGCTTGTATTCGCGATCGCGGGAGCCAGACCTTTGATGCACAGCGTATCGATGTAGGCAAAGCCGTCGCCCTCGCGCGTCAGCCCCGGCCAGTCATATTGGAAGGTGATATAGTGTCCACGCAACAGATCGCGCGGATCATAGCCACGGATTGGTACATCCCATTCGGTGCCTTGTTGTGCCTTTTGGTGGGTGACCGCCCAGCTCGCGCCGAGCCCGACGAGCGGGAGTGCGAGCGCCGCGATAAACAGGGCACGGCCAGTCATGTCGCTTGTCCCTTGGGCGCGTAGCGCTTCGAAATACGTACCGCGAGCCACGCAATACCGAGCGTCGCCACGCCGGCAAGGATCAGGCCGAGACCGCTGCCGAGCAGGTCGCTCGCCAGTTCGAAGCTCAGGATGATCAGGCGCAGCGCGAGCATCGCAACCGAGATCTGGAAGACGATCCGCCATCCTGCAAATAATGCTGCGCCTGCAATGGCGCCCCAGAAAACCATGAACAACAGGCCGGCGCCGATGCTGCTGGCGTGCGCTCCCATCGCAAATAACAGCGTTGTTGCGCCAGCTGCAAGGATTGCCGCCGTCGCGGTGCCGGAATGTGTCGGCCTTGCGAAACGGATAGCGACCGCTGCAAGGGCGAGACAGGCTGCCTGGACGCTGGCAACTTCAACTTGCCCCGCCTCGCGTTCGGCAGCGAGAGCATAGGCAAGCTGAAATCCTGTGACACCCAGCACGATCAGCATGATCCCCAGCTGTTCCAGTCGTCTCCAGAAATCGGGACGATTGCTTCGCCCCCGCATCAAAGCGGCAAGTGCCATGACAAATGCAGGCAGGCTGCTGACGAGGCCCATGTACAGAGCCGGTGAATTCTTCGATCCCTGTCGCGACAGGTCAAAGAGCAGGTTGCGGTCGAGATACCAGCCCCAATGTTCATAGGCGGTATAGCACAAGGCCGTGAGCCACATCGCTGCGGCGAGCCATCCGCGCCCGAAGCCGAGGAGAAGAGGAGTGAAAAGCACCAGCCATAGAATGAGTGGCTGCCAAAGCGGTGCGCTGGTCTGGTAGACTTGGCCGATATGGCCGAAAAAGGTCAGCCCGAGCGCTCCGAGCACGAACAGCATTGCGTCATGAAAATAGGCGTTGAGCGTCGCCGCCCGGTCCTGGTGCCAAATCATGAACCCGGCCATTGCCACGATCAGCGAAAAATGGATCGAAAGGCGTGCCAAGCCCGGGATCGCGTCCCAATTGGCAGCAACGATCGACACAAGCCCAAGCCCGATCGCCAATGCTCCAAGGCCGATGAGTGCCCATAAACCAAGTGGCCGCGCATTTTCTGCTTCCCAGTCGCGGATACGGGCAACCGTAGCTTCATCGATCAGCCCGGCATTGGACCATGCCTTGAGCTTGCGTTCCGACACTTGGCCCCTTTCACGCTAGCCCTTTACGAGACCGCCAGACTAGCTAACCGTTGCGTGAAATCAACTACTGAACTTCTTTGCATCCTGGGATGATCCACGCGGCAGGATCATGACCTCGTTCCCGCTGGCAACAATAATCAGGTCATTCACTCCTGAAACCGAAATGCGCAGGCCATCGCTGTGGATCAGGTTGCGGTTTGCATCGATCAGGCGGATGTCACCCTTGAGGCTATTGGCTGCTGCGTCCTTTGCGCCCAATTCATGCAAGGCGTCCCAGCTGCCGACATCTGACCAGCCCATGCTCACTGGCACGACCGCAACGCGGTCGGCTTTTTCCATGACGGCATAGTCGATCGAATCTGACGGGCAGGCGGCAAAACACCCCTCGTCCGGCAAGACGCGATTTCCGGCGCGCTTGGCTCCGGCAAGGCTTGCCTGTGCGGCAGAAAGTATCTGCGGTGCGTAGGTCGAAAGCGCGTCCAGATACATGTCGGCACGGAAGAGAAATATTCCTCCATTCCAATAATGATCCCCGGTCTCGATCATCGCTTCGGCGCGCGCGCGGTCCGGCTTTTCGACAAAACGCGCCACGCGCCGGACGCGATCCTTCAGCGGGGCACCCGACTGGATATAGCCATAGCCGGTTTCAGGCCCCGTGGGCGTGATGCCAAAGGTCACGAGCCAGCCATCGTCGAGCAATGGCAGCGCTGCGTCTATGGCGCGCATGAACGCCTCTTCGTCGGCAATCACATGATCGCTCGGCATCACGAGCATGGGCGCTTTTTCTGCTTCCAGAGCGGCAAGCGCGATCGCGGGTGCCGTGTTTCGAGCGCAAGGTTCAAGAATGATCGCATCCGGGTCAATGCCAATATCAGCGAGCTGCGCCGCGACCAGCTCGGCATGACGCTTGCTGGCGACGATAATTGGCGGGGCAAATTTCCCTGCATCTTCCGTTCGCCGGGCAGTCAGCTGGAACATCGTCAGCGCGTTCGTGAGCGGCAGGAATTGTTTCGGCCGCTCCAGCGTCGACATGGGCCAAAGCCGCGTGCCAGAGCCGCCCGACAGGATTACCGGGGTGATAAGTTTGATGTCTGCCAAGCGGGCCTCCTTTTCTGCCTTGCCCATAGGTCGGGATGGTTAAGTTTTCGAGGCTTTCAGCAAATATTTGTAAATTTGAGCGACAGTGTCACAAGTGTCGGAATTTTTAACGCTTTTGCTGTTCCTGGGGATTATATCGGCAGTATGCTGAGATTGTTCAAACATTATGTGCCGCATGCGGTACTGATGCTCGGAATGCTGGATTTCGTGCTGCTGATCGTAGCCGCGGAAACGAGTTGGGTCGTGCGTGCGCACCAGATTGGCATGCATGTAGATCCCATGACAACCCGACTTTCGCCACTGCTTTCCTTTGCAGTTGCATTGCAAATGGCGATGGTCGCGGTCGGAGTCTACGGAATCGATGCGCTTCTTTCGCTGAGGTTTGCCGCAGCGCGAATGCTCGTCGCCATTTCGCTCGGTGTTATCCTTTTGTCGATGATGTTCTTCATGTTGCCGGGCACGACATTGTGGCGATCAAATTCGCTCTATGCGATGATCCTCGCGTTCACGCTTTTGATGCTCGTCCGGGCGGTGTTCGGCAAGCTGCTGGGGAGCGAGGGATTCAAGCGTCGCGTTCTTGTGCTTGGCGCCGGGCGACGTGCGGAACGCATCCGCAATCTAGCGACAGAACCGGGCGCAGGGTTCGTCGTTGTTGGCCATGTTGCGATGAACGATTGCGAACCTGTAATCCCGACCGCAATCAACCGCATGCATATCGAAAGCTTGGCTGAACATGCGACCCTGCTCAACGCAAGCGAAGTCGTGCTTGCATTGGAGGAACGTCGCAACGCCTTGCCGCTCAACGACCTTATCCGGGTCAAGACAACGGGTGTTTACGTCAACGAACTATCATCCTTCCTCGAACGCGAAACAGGACGCGTCGATCTCGATTCGGTCAACCCGTCCTGGCTGATCTTTTCAGACGGCTTTTCTTCGGGGCAGCGCCTGTCCTCATTTGGCAAACGGCTGTTCGACCTGACCGCGAGCTTTGTTCTCGTTGTTGTGACCTTGCCGGTGATTCTGGTGACGGTGATCGCAATCAAGCTGGAAAGCAGGGGGCCAGCGCTGTTCCGGCAGGAGCGGATCGGGCTTTATGGCGAATCGTTCAGCCTGTTCAAGCTACGCTCGATGCATCAGCATGCCGAAGCGGCGGGGAAGGCTGTCTGGGCGCAGAAAGACGATCCGCGCATGACTCGAATTGGCAAATGGATTCGCAAGCTCAGGATCGACGAACTGCCGCAGGTCTGGAACGTGCTTCGTGGTGACATGAGCTTTGTTGGCCCACGTCCCGAAAGGCCCACTTTTGTCTCAGACCTTGAATCCAAGCTCAGCTATTATGCAGAGCGACATATGGTGAAACCGGGAATCACGGGTTGGGCGCAGATCAATTATCCGTACGGCGCCAGCCTCGAAGATTCGCGTCACAAACTCGAATATGATCTCTATTATGCCAAGAATTATACGCCTTTCCTTGACGTTCTGATCCTGCTCCAGACATTGCGTGTCATACTCTGGCCGGAGGGCGCGCGATGATCGAATTTGTCGGTCAATGGGGCCATGCGCTGGCTGCAAGTCTGTTCGGGGCATTGGCCATTTGGCTGGCGCAGCGTTCGGTCGGCGAACGCCAAGGCAAGCTTCTCACACTTGCAAGCTTCATGACGGCCGTATGGGCGCTTGCCATCGCAATGGCAGGACATGAGGCGTTGGTCAGCCATTTTGCAGAGCATGTCCGCAATGCGGCATGGCTCGGCTTCATGTATGGCCTTTGGAGACCGGGCCAAGCAAATCTGAGCGCTGTTTCGGTCGCGATGGTTTACTGGGTGCTGGCCGCGATCATCGGTGTCGAAGTTGCTGTCGATATTCTTCCGATATGGCTGGCAGACTGGCCACGGCTTCTCGAAGCAGCCTTTCTCTCGTCGATGGTCCTGCACATGACCGTCGCGGTTGGGGCGCTGGTCCTTGTCCATAATCTCTACACGGCCGCAACGCCTGACGCACGGGCCGCGATCCGCCTGCCTATGGTCGGACTGGCGGCGATGTGGATCTATGATCTGAACCTTTACACAATTTCCTATCTTGCCAAGGGCTGGTCGTATGAACTGTTCCACTTGCGCGGACTGGCTGCCGCACTGATTGCGCCAATCTTTGCACTCGGGGCGCAGCGGACCCGCAATTGGGCCGTAAAGCTTTCGCGGACAATGGCGTTTCAGACGCTCAGCCTTTTCGCAATCGGTGGCTATCTGATGGTAATGGTCGTGGTGACTTCCGCGCTCGAACTGGTTGGCGGAGAGTTTGTCCGGTTGGTGCAGGTTGCTTTCGTGTTTGGCGCCTCGGTCGCGGCGCTGGTCCTGCTCCCGTCCAAGGGGTTCCGGGCCTGGTTCAGGGTCAAGGTTTCCAAACATCTGTTTCGGCATCGCTATGATTATCGATCCGAATGGTTGCGCTTTACCGATACGCTTGGCCGTCCGGGAGAGGGGGCCGAGCCCTTGGAAACTCGTATCGTCCAGGCGGTGGCGGATATCACCGAATCGTCAGGGGGCTTGCTGCTTGTGCCGGATGCGACAGGAGCGCTGGTTGCGCACGCGCGCTGGAATTGGCAATTGGTCGAGGCACCTGCCTTTGCAGCAAGTGCTGAAGCCGGTGCCTATTTTGCGCGCACCGGACGCGTCGTCGAACTGGACGCCCTTCGATCTCCGGACGAAGTCGACGAAGAAATGGCCGCACATGTACCCCAGTGGATCATCGCCGAGCCCCGGGCCTGGATTATTGTGCCCTTGGTTCATTTTGACCGGCTTGCCGGGCTGGTTCTCCTTGAACATCCGCCGATCAGTCGCACGCTGGATTGGGAGGATTTCGATCTGCTCCGCGTCGTCGGCCGACAGGTCGCGAGCTATCTTGCCGAAGCGCAGGGTCAGGAAGTCCTCTCAGATGTGAAACGTTTCGACGAATTCAATCGCCGCTTCGCTTTCATCATGCATGACGTCAAGAACCTTGTCAGCCAGTTGACACTGGTTACACGCAATGCCGAACGGCACGCCGACAATCCCGAGTTCCGGACGGACATGATTGCCACTTTGCAGAACTCGACAGCGCGGATGAACGATCTGCTTGCGCGATTGTCCCAACATAACAAGGGTCGCGCGGAAGATCCGCGTCCGGTTGCAGCGGGGGCGCTTGTCGAAGGCGTGGCGGCGGCCAAACGAGTTGTCCATCCAGTGGTTGTTGGTGGAGACACGGCGCAATTGATTATCGCCGATCCAATTCGTCTCGAGCAGGCGCTTTCCCACCTCGTCCAGAATGCCATCGATGCCAGCCCGGCGACCGAACCCGTGACAATCCAGATTGGCACCCAAAAAGACGAGGCGACGATCACGGTCCGCGATCGTGGCGCCGGGATGTCTGCGGCATTCATACGCGAGAATCTTTTCAAGCCTTTCACGTCAACAAAGGAGGGCGGGTTCGGCATAGGAGCCTATGAGGCGCGCGCGATCATTGCTGCGATGGGAGGGCGGATCGAAGTCAACAGCCGCGAAGGCGAAGGCAGCCGGTTCATCATTTATCTGCCAATCGCGCGCGAAATGAAGAACAATTTTCCTCGATATCCGGCTGAGGTAGCATGACACAAGATCCCAAACCGAAACTCCTTATCGTTGAAGATGACGAAGGCCTTCAGCGACAACTACGGTGGGCCTATGATGACTATGAGGTTATTGTAGCGGGTGATCGCGCAACCGCGATTGACCTGTTGCGCGCGGAAGAGCCTGCGGTTGTCACGCTCGATCTTGGCCTCCCGCCCGATCCGGATGGCGTCAGTGAGGGGTTTGCAACTCTGGCCGAAATCCTGGCATTGAAGCCCGATACGAAGATCATCGTGGCCTCAGGTCACGGCGCGCGCGAAAGCGCGATGCGGGCGATCGCAAGTGGTGCCTATGACTTTTACCAGAAGCCTGTCGATATAGACGAATTGGGGATGATCGTGCGCCGGGCCTTTCACCTCCATGCCATAGAAGCGGACAATATGCGTCTTGCAATGGCGCCGACAGCCGACACGCGCGTGCTCGGCGGAATGGTGACGGCCGCACCGGAGATGCTGAAAGTGGCGCGTACGATCGAGCGCGTAGCCAACACGGACGTATCGGTGATGCTTCTTGGGGCCAGCGGCACCGGCAAGGAATTGCTTGCACGTGGCGTCCATCAGGCGAGCGGGCGAAAAGGGGGGGCATTCGTCGCGATCAATTGCGGTGCAATCCCCGAAAACCTCCTTGAGGCTGAACTGTTCGGACATGAAAAAGGCGCGTTCACGGGGGCAGTCAAGACCACCGAAGGAAAGATTGAGCTTGCCCAGGGGGGGACGCTTTTTCTCGATGAAGTCGGGGATATTCCGCTGCCGCTCCAAGTAAAGCTGCTCCGGTTCCTTCAGGAACGGGTGATCGAACGGATCGGCGGACGCAAGTCCATCGCGGTCGACACGCGTATTGTCTGCGCCACGCATCGCAACCTTGAAGAGATGATCTCCGAGGGCAGTTTCCGGGAGGATCTTTATTATCGACTGGCCGAAATCGTTGTGCCCATCCCGACTCTGGCAGAACGGCCGGGCGATGCCGTGCTTCTGGCAAAGCATTTCCTGACGTCTTTTGCTGCCAAGATGAATCCTGCAGTAAAAGGCCTGTCGCCGGACGCGTTTGATGCGATCGATCGCTGGAACTGGCCAGGCAATGTCCGGGAACTTGAAAACCGCATGAAGCGTGCGATCATCATGGCCGACGGCAAATTGGTAACGGCGGCCGATCTCGCAATTCGAGACAGCGAACATAATGCAAGCGACGGCGATCAGATAAATTTGAAGGCGGTTCGCGATGCGGCTGACCGCAAAGCCATCCGTCGCGCGGTCGCGCGGACCGACGGCAACATTTCCAACGCGGCCAAATTGCTCGGAATCAGCCGCCCGACGCTCTATGATCTGATCAAGCAGCACGGGCTGCAGGTCTGACCACGATGCGGCGTGGACTGACCCGATTCCTGCTGGCCAGCTTGGCATGCACCGCACCCGCACAGGCCGATGTGCGCGACGAGGCCCGTTTGGCCCTGGCAGCAGGAGCGCGCAGCTTCTTCGATGGAAATCCGCGCGCAGCCCGCATCGAATTGTTGAATGCGATCAAGGCCGATCCCGAAAATCCGATTCCTCATGCCCTGCAGGGGCGTATCTTTCTGGCTTTGGGCGATGGTGCAGCCGCTGAAGCGGAAATCCAGAGCGCGATGCGCAACGGGATGAATGCCGGGGCGCTTTCACATTTGCTTGCTCATGCCTATCTGCTTCAGGGCGATCCGGATCGTGCTCTTGAAACCGCAAGCCGCGCAGCCGGATCACCGAAGGCACAAGCCTATGCGCATCGCATCGCGGCACGGGCGGCGATCATTCTGGGCGAAAATGACCAAGCCGCCGGTCAACTTGATGCTGCGCTTGCCATTGCCCCTCGATCCTCACTGCTCTGGTCCGATATTGGGCGATTTCGCCTGATTGGCGGAAATGTGGGCGCCGCGGTAGAGGCCGCTCAAAAGGCGAGCATGCTGAACCCGTCCAATATCGAAGCGCTTTTGCTGATGGGGCAACTCGTGCGCGGTCAATATGGGATGCTCGCTGCGATTCCGTGGTTCGAAAAGGCGCTCAAAATCGATTCCGGAAACATGGACGCGATGTCCCAGTTTGCCGCAACGCTCGGAGAGGCTGGGCAAAACACGGCAATGCTCGCCCTTACGCGCAAGATGCTGACAATTGATCCGGACAATGCGCAGGCATTTTACCTTCAGGCAGTGATGGCGGCGCGCGCTGGCAAGGACAGTCTGGCGCGCAGTCTTGTCTATCGCATCCGCGGGAAGATGGACACGGTTCCGGCGATGATGCTCCTCCAATCTGTGTTGGAGATGAAAGATGGCAATGCCGAACAGGCGATAGCCCGGCTTGAAGACCTTTCAAGGGCCCAGCCTGCCAATATCACGGTTCGCCGGTTATTGGGCCTGGCTCTATGGCAGGCTGGCGATGCACGCGCGACGATTGCCGCGCTTGAGCCGATAACCAGTCGTGCGGATGCCGACAGCTATTCATTGACACTCATCGGGCGAGCCTATGAGGCTATCGAAGACCGGGAGGCTGCGGCCATTTCGTTGGATCGGGCAGCGCAAACGCGGCGCGGCGAACCGACAGTTTTCCAGATGCCGGGCGCTCTTTCAGACAAGATCGGCGATACTGATAATGCAGACATCGCTATCCCGCGGATCAATGCGATGGCGCTTAATGGCGAACTGGCACCCGCGCTTGTTGCGGCAGAACGCCTGCGCGATCTCAATCGCGGGACGCCCGCGGCCCATGTCCTGGTTGGCGATGTACTGACGTTGCTTGGTCGTCCGGCGGACGCCGCCAACGCCTATCAGGCTGCCGCCAATCTCCAGTTTTCGGAAGCAACAGCGATGCGGTTTGTCGCAGCCCTCCAGCAAAGCGGGCAGAGTGCAGCAGCGCTCAGGGTGCTTGACCTTTATCTCGGCCAGAATCCCCGCAGTGTCCCGGCCCTGCGCCTTGCAGCGGACCATCTGATGGCGACAGGCCAATGGGATCGTGCAATCGGTGTCCTTGACGGTCTGCGCCTTCGACTCGGAAATCAGGACGCAACAATCCTGGCCAATCTCGGTTGGGCTTGGTTCAGTGAGGGGAAGCCGGAAAAGGCCATGGTTTTCGCCAGAGCCGCATATGCACTTGCGCCTTCAAATCCGGCCGTCGCCAAGGGTTATGGATTGATTCTGCTGAGGTCCGGCAAGGACAAGGCGCGAGGCGCAGCCCTGATCAAAAAGGCAGCCAGCTCAGGCCTAGCAATCTGATTGCACCGATCGCGCGCACGTCATATCGAGTGGTCCTATGGATCGCGATTTGCTCGAACGTTTGACACTGGCGCTCGAACGCCTTTCCCCGGCGGCGTTCTCGACAGCGGATCCAGACTCCGCCGCCTATGTATGGCGCGACGACGCCTTGCATGTGGCGCGATTTGCGCCGCTGCCGCTTGCGCTGCTTACAGGCATTGATGCCCAACGCGATGCGGTGATCGAAAACGGGCGAAGACTGGCAAAAGGCCACGCCGCGCATGATATCCTGCTGTGGGGCGCGCGCGGAAGCGGCAAATCTGCGCTGGTTAAATCCTCGGTCGCGACACTTCAGGCCGAAGGGCTGAACATTGCCTTGGTCGAAGTTGGAGCGGGCGATCTCGACAGCCTGCCAGTGGTTTTCGGAGTGCTTGAAAACTGGACGCGGCCGACCATTGTCTTTGTCGATGATCTTGCCTTCGAAGGCGGCACGGACGCTGCGCGCAGCCTGCGCTCGATGCTCGAAGGTGGCGCATCGGGGCGGCCGCCAAATGTCCGTCTCTATGTTACATCAAATCGCCGTCACATTGTCGCGCGCGATATGGCGGAGCAGGATTCTGCGATCAATGTTCGCGATGTTGTCGATGACAGATTGGCTCTGGCCGATCGGTTCGGGCTCAGCCTCGGGTTTCATAGCTGCGATCAGGACACTTATATTGCCATGGTGTCGCGCTATGCCGAGTCGTTTGGCTTGCCGTTCGACGAAGGCGATGCCCTCAAATGGGCAACGCAACGCGGGGCACGGTCGGGCCGGGTCGCCTGGCATTATACGATTGACGTCGCGGGCAGATCAGGGCGAATGCTTTGAGGCACCAATCGTGCTTTCCATCCTCAATTTCGCTGCTAGTCTCGGGCGTTGAAACCGAACGGCCCTGATTCACGAACGAAGGGTTGGCGGATCGGGTCACGCTATTCGAAAATCTCAAGAGGAGAGTGTTATGGCCGTTTCCGATCATGTTGACCTCAATACATTCGTAGAAGGTGTCAAGAAGCGCAATCCGGGTCAGCCCGAGTTTGTCCAGGCTGTAACCGAAGTCGCCGAAGATATTTTCGATTTCATCGAGGATAAGGAACAATATCACGAGGCCCAGATCCTGCGCCGCATTGCAGAACCCGACCGGGTGATCTCGTTCCGGGTCTGCTGGCAGGATGACAAGGGCAATATCCGCGTCCAGCGCGCCTGGCGGGTCCAGAACAACAATGCAATCGGGCCGTACAAGGGCGGCATCCGGTTTCACCCGTCAGTGACGGAATCGGTTCTGAAGTTCCTCGCCTTCGAACAGACCTTCAAGAACGCATTGACTGGACTGCCTATGGGTGGGGGAAAGGGTGGTTCCAACTTCAACCCCAAAGGCAAGTCCAACGGAGAAGTAATGCGCTTCTGCCAGTCGATGATGACGGAGCTTTACCGGTACATCGG
>JANNLW010000498.1:0-2068 GCA_031397145.1 Sphingomonadales bacterium
CAACCCAATCCCTATCCATTGCCGGCACAAGAAGATCGTGAACGGTATACCGGCGAGGACGTCGCCAGCATTCATGCGGTGGCGCGCGATCCGGTTTCGACTTTTTCGATCGATGTCGACACCGGGTCCTATGCTAACGTCCGGCGCTTCCTGACCCAGGGCCAGACGCCACCCGAAGCGGCCGTCAGAACAGAGGAAATGCTCAACTATTTTCGGTACGATTATCCTGTTCCCGTCGATCGCAGCCGCCCGTTCAGTCTCACAACCGACATGGCAGTGACGCCTTGGAATCCCGACAGCCGCCTGCTTCGTATTGGTATCAAGGGCTATGATCTTCCGCGTTCGGAACGCCCTGCAGCGAATCTTGTTTTCCTTGTCGATGTGTCCGGTTCGATGTTCAGCCAGGACAAGCTGCCGCTGGTGAAGAGCGCGCTTTCGATGCTCGCCGATCGCCTGAGCCCTCGCGACCGGGTTTCGATCGTGGTCTATGCCGGCGCGGCCGGTATCGTTCTCGAACCGACCAACAATCCCCAATATGTAAAGGCCGCGCTCGATTGTCTCCAGGCCGGTGGTTCAACCGCAGGCGGGCAGGGCATGGAACTTGCCTATGCCACCGCGCGTTCCAACTTCATCAAGGGTGGCGTCAATCGGGTCATCATGGCGACCGATGGCGACTTCAATGTTGGCATCTCGTCGGATGAAGGCATTGAAGCGATCGTCAAGAAGAACCGTGAAGGCGGCATTACGCTGACCACGCTTGGCTTTGGCCAAGGCAATTATAACGAAGCAATGATGGAACATGTCGCCGACGTGGGAAATGGCAATTATGCCTATATCGACTCGACGTTGGAGGCACAGAAAGTGCTCGACGAGGAAATGGCGGCCACGCTCTTCACGATCGCCAAGGACGTCAAGATCCAGATCGAGTTCAATCCGGCGCTGGTCAGGGAATACCGCTTGATCGGTTATGAAAATCGCGTGCTCGCTGAAGAGGATTTCGACAATGACAAGGTCGATGCCGGCGACATCGGCTCAGGCCATCAGGTGACAGCGCTTTATGAAGTCATTCCAGCCAGCGGCAAAGGATGGCTCCCCACCCGCCATTTTGGTGACAATCAACCCGTCGCCGAGATGTCAGCTCATCGAGGGGATCTTGCGTGGCTCAAGCTGCGCTACAAACTGCCCGATGGCGATAAATCGATGCTCATCGAGCGCCCCGTTTCCGCATCGATGACAGAGTCTGCCCAAGCACCGCGCGGGGACATGGCCTTTGCCGTCGCTGTAGCAGCGTTCGGGCAGAAACTGCGTGGTGACAAATATCTGGGCAGCTTTTCCTATACCGATATTCGGCGGTTGGCAGGTGACCAGCGAGGTTATTTGCGGGAAGAATTTATCAAGCTGACAAGGCTCGCCGAAGGACGACAACTTGCTGCCTCGGTTACCGATTGACGCATACTGGACTTGCCCTGCACTCTTCTCTCGCTAGTGTCCCGATCCAGAGTTTTACCGTGTGGGAGAAGAGCAGATGGACTCAACAGCCAATATCCTGATCATCGTCATCATTGTCGGTATCATCGTTCTTGGTGCAGCTTGGGCCTTGTCTCGCAAGCGCGTGTCCGTTGATGTCCCAGCCGCAAAGCTGGACGATTCTGCTGCCACACCAGCGCCTGCTGTAGAGCCTGCCTCGTCTCCATCCGAGTTGAAACAAGCGCAAGAGCCAGCAGCAAAGCCAAAGTCGACAGCACCGGTGAGGTCGGCACCAAAGAAAAGTGCGGCCCCCAAGGCGACTTCGGTCGAGGCACCGACGGTTAAAAATATAGCTCCAAAAAAGAGTGCGGCAATCACTCCTGCTCCGCCCGAGGCGCCGCCGCTAACGGCGATAGGCGTGGCGGGGGCTGTTGGGCCCCCTGACAGCCTGCTCCAGATCAAGGGGCTCGGCCCCAAGCTCAATACCCTGCTCGAGGGGCTGGGCATTACACGCTTTGATCAGATTGCGGCATGGAGTGTGGAAGACGTCGTAAAGGTCGATGAACATCTTGGTGCTTTCAAAGGCCGGATCGAACGTGAT
>JANNLW010000499.1:0-16926 GCA_031397145.1 Sphingomonadales bacterium
GATGCGCTTCATATAGTCGCTTTTCGGAATATATCGGTGGCCGATGCGACGATGGACGATCACGTCATGAAAGCCGAAATAGATGGCGCCATAGGCCGCGATCCCCCCGCCCACCCAGGCATAAATCGCGCCGTGTCCCAAGCCGATCCCCCACCAGAACAGCGCGATCGACGGAAGGGCGAAGATCAGGGCATAAAGGTCGTTGGCCTCCCACCGTCCCGACCGGGGTCGATGGTGGCTCGCATGAAGGAACCAGCCAAAGCCATGCATCACCCAACGGTGCGCCATATAGGCGACGCCTTCCATCACAATGATTGTCGCAACGAAAAGCGCGATTCCAAGAAGCGTCAACATGAACGCCAGTATAACAGGACATTCAGCTTCGCGTCACCCCTGTTCAGCCAGAGGCATTTCCAGACAGGTTGGCCCCCACGGCGTTGCTCGGGTAGCTTTTGAGCGTATAGTACCGGAGGCCAATCTGTCGCCCTCCCCCCTTGGCCACCAGCGGAGCCCGGCATGAAATACATTCTGATCCTCGTCCTGCCGCTTGTCGCGCTGTCCGGCTGTGCGACGCCCGAAGCGCGCCTGCGGACCGGCCTGATGAATGCCGGGCTCGGCACGAACCAGTCCGCATGCATGGCTGACCGCATGGTGGACAAGCTGTCACTGCTCCAGCTCCGGCGGATCGCTTCGCTCAAGAACTTTGGCAAGGAACGGATCCGCGACATGACGGTCGACCGCTTCCTTCACAATATCCGTTCGCTTGAGGACAGCGAAATCCTCGCTGTGACGACACGGGCTGCCTTGAGCTGCGCGATCAGCCGCTAAAGGCTTCCCAACCGCTCCCGCCTGTGCTTTAGGCCGCTGCAATCCAATGCAGGGGACTCGGGCCAGACATGAATATTCATGAATACCAAGCCAAGGAATTGCTCGCCCGGTTCGGCGTGCCGGTGCCCGCTGGCCATGCCGCGCTGAGCGTCGACGAGGCTGTTGAAGCGGCAAAACGCCTCCCGGGGCCTCTTTATGTCGTGAAGGCCCAGATTCATGCTGGTGGACGCGGCAAGGGAAAGTTCAAGGAACTCGGCCCCGATGCAAAAGGCGGCGTGCGGCTGGCGAGAACACTTGACGAGGTGCGTGCAGCCGCCACGGATATGCTCGGCAACACCCTTGTGACGATCCAGACCGGGCCACAGGGCAAACAGGTCAATCGGCTTTACGTGACCGATGGCGTCGATATCGAAAAGGAATTCTACCTCGCGCTCCTCGTCGATCGCGTGACGAGTCGGGTCGCCATAGTCGCGTCCACCGAAGGTGGCATGGATATCGAGGAAGTGGCGCACAAGACGCCCGAGAAGATCACAACGATCACAGTCGATCCGGCAACAGGCCTGATGCCGCATCACGGCCGCGCGGTTGCCAATGCCCTGGGGCTGACCGGTGACCTTGCCAAGCAGGCACAAAACACGCTTTCCCAGCTTTACGACGCGTTCATTGCCACTGATGCCTCGCAGATCGAGATCAACCCGCTCGCCGTCTGTGCCGGAAACAAGCTGCTCGTCCTCGATGCCAAGGTCGGTTTCGATTCGAACGCAATGTTCCGCCACAAGGATCTGGCCGCGTTGCGCGACCTGACAGAGGAGGATCCCGCCGAAGTCGAGGCCTCGGAATATGATCTTGCCTATATCAAGCTCGACGGAAACATCGGGTGCATGGTCAATGGCGCCGGGCTTGCGATGGCGACAATGGACATCATCAAGCTGAATGGCGAATTCCCGGCCAATTTCCTCGATGTTGGCGGTGGCGCCTCAAAGGAAAAAGTCACGGCGGCGTTCAAGATCATCCTCAAGGATCCAGCGGTGAAGGGCATTCTCGTCAACATCTTTGGCGGAATCATGAAGTGCGATATCATTGCCGACGGGATCGTGGCGGCTGCGAAGGAAGTGAACCTGTCAGTTCCGCTGGTTGTTCGCCTCGAAGGCACAAACGTTCAGCAGGGCAAGGATATCCTTGTGAACTCTGGACTTCCGATCGTCGCGGCCAATGATTTGGGTGATGCTGCAAGGAAGATTGTTGCGGAAGTCCGCAAGGCTGCCTGATACTTGCCAAGTTCGGAATTCTTGTGCAGTGCGGCGAAAATTTGGCGTTAGCGTAAAGCGATTCACTGGAGGAAAGCCATGAAGATCCTCGTCCCCGTCAAGCGGGTGATTGATTATAACGTAAAGCCTCGGGTGAAGCCCGATGGCTCGGGCGTTGACCTTGCCAACGTCAAGATGTCGATGAACCCGTTTGATGAAATCGCGGTCGAAGAAGCGATTCGTCTCAGGGAAAAAGGCGTTGCGACCGAGATCATCGCGGTGTCGGTTGGCCCCGAAAAAGCTCAGGAAACGCTCCGCACCGCGCTCGCGATGGGCGCCGATCGTGCGATCCTGATTGTAGCGGAAGATGTCGAACCATTGGGTGTCGCCAAACTGCTGGCCAAGGTCATGGAAGAAGAAGGCCCCGGCCTTGTCATCCTTGGCAAGCAGGCGATCGATGACGATTCGAACCAGACCGGGCAGATGCTTGCCGCGCTGACCGGACGCCCGCAGGGCACTTTTGCCTCCAAGGTGGATGTGTCGGGTGACAGTGTTTCTGTCACGCGCGAAGTCGATGGCGGCCTCGAGACAGTCAGCCTCAAGATGCCCGCGATCGTCACCACCGACCTTCGCCTGAACGAACCGCGCTATGCGTCGCTACCGAACATCATGAAGGCAAAATCCAAGCCAATGGCCCACAAGACACCTGCCGATTATGGCGTCGACGTGGCTCCGCGCCTCAAGACACTCAAGGTCACCGAGCCGCCAACGCGCTCGGCTGGCGTCAAAGTCGCCGATGTTGATGCGCTCGTTGCAAAACTCAAGGAAATGGGAGTGGCGGCATGAGCGTCCTCGTCTGGGTAGAACATGACAATGCGTCGCTGAAGGACGCCACATTGGCTGTGGTGACGGCTGCGGCCGCGCTGGGCGAAGTCCATGCGCTGGTTGCAGGCAATGGCTGTTCGGCAGTGGCTGATGAGGCTGCAAAAATTGCCGGTGTCACGAAAGTGCTGCTGGCCAATGATGCCGCCTTTGCCAACGGTCTTGCTGAAAACGTGGCGCCTTTGATTGCGGGCCTGATGGCAAATTATGACGCGTTTCTTGCCCCGGCTACAAGTCACGGCAAGAACATCGCGCCGCGCGTTGCGGCCCTGCTGGACGTGATGCAGATCAGCGACATCCTCTCGATCGAGAGCGCCGATACATTCACACGCCCGATTTATGCGGGCAATGCGATTGCGACGGTTCAGTCCGGCGATGCCAAGAAGATCATCACCGTGCGCGGCACAGCCTTTGCGAAGGCGGAAACCGAAGGCGGGTCAGCCACGGTCGAAGCGATTTCAGGCGCGGGCGATTCGGGCCTGTCGACCTTTGTCGGCGCCGAAATCGCCAAGCTTGAACGTCCCGAACTGACGAGCGCGAAGATCATCGTCTCGGGCGGTCGCGCCCTGAAAGACGCTGCAACTTTCCAGGAGGTAATCTTTCCTCTTGCCGACAAACTCGGTGCCGCAGTCGGCGCCAGCCGCGCCGCCGTCGATGCTGGCTATGTCCCCAACGATTATCAAGTCGGCCAGACCGGCAAGATCGTCGCTCCTCAAGTCTATGTCGCGATTGGCATTTCGGGTGCCATCCAGCATCTCGCAGGCATGAAGGATTCAAAGACGATCATCGCAATCAACAAGGATGAGGATGCACCAATTTTTCAGGTCGCAGATCTTGGCCTGGTTGCGGATCTGTTCAAGGCTGTACCGGAATTGACGGAAAAACTCTAACCGGCTTTATCCGTATCGATCACCTGATCGTCGCCGACTGGCTCAAAAAATCCTGCTGTGATAGCATGTGTCCTGTGCCGGAGGGGAGGGCACGGACAATGGCAACTCAGTCTACACATCAGGCGCATATCCGCCGCGAACATATGTTCTTCAGCGGCATGGCGGTTCTGTTGCTGGCAACCGTTTTCGCCGGGTTCGCGCCCACTTATTATCTGCTCGATCAACTGCATGGTACACTCGCGAGCGGGCAGTCCGGTGGCTCAAACCTCACGCCGCTCGTGCATGTTCACGCGATCGCCTTTTCGGCGTGGATGCTGTTATTCGTTGCCCAGACCACAATGATCGCAACGGGCAGGGTGGGCTGGCATCGCAAGCTGGGGATCGTCGGCGCGTTGCTTGCAGCGGCGATGGTCGTGCTCGGGTTGATGGTCGCAGTCGAAGGCTCCCGCCTCGGCCATCGCCCGCCGATGGTCGAGAAATATACGTTCCTTATTATCCCGATGGCCAATGCGCTGCTCTTCGGGGCGTTCGTTGCAGCGGGCATCTGGGTCCGGTCGCGGTCAGCATATCACAAACGCTTCATGTTGCTTGCGACGCTGTCTCTCTTGACGCCCGCAATCGTCAGGATGCACCTGCCCATCGTTCCACCGGGGCCAATCGGCGCATTTATCGTCAACGACATCCTGCTTCTGGCGGCCTGGGCATGGGACTGGTTCAGCAATGGGCGCATCCATCGCGTACTCCTATGGGGCGGCGTCGCGTTCATCGCCTCGCAGCCACTCAGAATCATGTTCGCGCAAACCGAACTTTGGATCACCTTTGCCAAGGGGTTGATCGGCTGAGCCGTGACCGCTGCAAACCATGGTCGCAAACACCAAACATCGGTAAGGAAAAACACCACTCCGTCAGAACGTAGCGCGGAACAACCAATTGAGGGTACGCGTGAAGGTCAACATCTCAGCCATCCTGTCCTACAACGTTCCGGAACCGGCTGACATATTGCTGGCGGTCGAGGCTATTCCGATGGCCGATCAGCCGTTGTTGCATGATTTGATGACGATCGATGGCAGTGGCCCGCTGACGCCTGTCGAGGGGTTGCATGGATTGGGGCGGCGCGTCTGGTTCAATGCCCATGGCCGTCTCGAAATCGCCTATACCGCAACAGTCGCGATCGAACGCGCGCCGACGAACATCTCGGGTCTCAACCCGCCGCCACACGAAACCCTGCCCAGCACTTATATCCAGTATCTGATGCCCAGCCGTTATTGCCCCTCAGATCAGCTGGAAACCTTTGTGCACACACGTTTCGACGCACCCGACAAGGGTGCGCTGGTCATGCAGATGACGGACTGGATTCATGAGAGCGTTGCCTATGTTTCGGGCAGCTCGGGCTTCACGACCACTGCGCGGGACACATTTGTCAGTCGCACCGGCGTATGTCGAGATTTTGCGCATCTGCTGATTGCCTTTGCCCGTGCCGCAGACATCCCGGCCCGGATGGTTTCGGCCTATGCGCTGGGCATCGATCCTCCCGATTTTCACGCGCTTGTTGAAGTCTATCTCGGTGACCGCTGGCATCTGGTCGACCCCACACGACTCGCGCTTGAAGAAAATGTCGTCCGAATCTGCGTGGGCCGCGACGCCACGGATATCGGGTTCATGACGATCTTTGGCACAGCCGAAATGCTCTCGCAAACCGTGTCCGTGGCCATGGCATATTAGCGAATCATTCCCCCCGACAGCCAATAGAGCCCGGCCGAGATCAGTAACGCCGCGCCAAATAGCGGAAGTGCCGCGACAACGCCCCGGCGCACTCCGGCCAAGACGACCACAAGCACGGATTTGAGGAGCGTGTTGACGAGGACCGGCAGCGAAAGGATGATTCCAAGCTGCGAAAGCGGAAACGAGTCTTGCGGAAGTGTTGTTGCCATGATGAGTGCCGCATCGACGTCGTAGAGCCCGGTCAGGCTGACGAGGACGGTCATCCCTTCCGCCCCATAGCGTTCGATCGTCCAGCGCGCAGCGATGATGATCGCACCGACCATGGCGGCAAAGCCGACAGCCGGCCAGAAGTCGAAGGGATTGCGTGAGGCGGTTACTCCGCTGCCTTGAGCGCGGTCGGCGCGGTAGACGGTGACAATCGCATAAAGCGTAGCAAAGGCTGCGGCTCCTCCGATCCCCGTCGCAAACGCCCCGAACGCTGCCGGCATCAGGACGCTGCACAGGATAAGGACGCGCAGCGGCATCATCGCGCTGGCCGCTGCAATTGCGGCGTTCAGCGTCGTCCGGTCTTCGTCGTCCTGTCTTAACCGTCGCGCGAGTTCAGCCGTTACGGCTGTCGACGAGTAGGTCGCGCCGATGGCTGCAGCCAGGATCGTCCCGCGGGTACTCCCGAATCGTTTTGACGCCCAATAGCCCGCAAATGACAGCCCCGTTACAAACACGACAACCAGCCAGAGCGTGCGCGGATTGAGCGCCTCATAAGGACCGATCGCGCGGTCGGGCAAAACTGGCAGGACGACAAGCGCAATCGCGCCGAACTGCGCCGCCGCCAGCAGGTCGCGTTCGCCCAAGGTCTTGAGCCAGCTGTGGAGCTTTTCGCGCATCGACAGGATCAGCGTCGTCGCGCCCCCTGCAACCAGCGCTTCGCGGGCAAAGCCGATCGTCGCCAGAAGGCCGAACAGTAGCGTGAGAATGCCGACCACCGCTTCGGTGGCGGAGACGCTTTCATCGCTTTTTGCCAGCCGCGAACGATGGGCGAGCAGGAGGGCCAGAACCAGGCCGGACAATCCCAGCAGGCCGAACACAGGTGACAGGCCGTTGGCGATCAACCCGCACGCCCCTCCTCCCAATCCAAGCAGCGCGTGGGTGCGGATGCCTGCCACACGCTCTCCCGGCGCTGCGTTTCGCTGCCGCCATCCGCGTTCGACGCCAATCAGGAGGCCGATCCCGATCGCCAGCGCGAGGCCATAGACAGGCGCCAGTTGCGCGGAACTGAACGGCAGGTGCAGCAGCCCGGATTGAGTCAGATCCTTCACGCTCGCGTCCGGGGCCTGGCGAAACGGAGTATGGCAAAGCCGGTGATTGCTGCTGCAAGCGAACCCATGAGGACACCCAGCCTGACGCCATCGCCATGTTGCGGATCATCAAAGGCGAGGCCGCCAATGAACAGGCTCATCGTGAAACCGATCCCGCACAGCAAGGCGACACCGTAAATTTGCAACCAGCTTGCATTGGCCGGTTTGGCCGCAAGCCCGACCTTCACCGCCAGCCAGACGCTGCCGAAAATTCCGGCCTGCTTTCCAAAAAACAGCCCGAAGGCAATGCCAAGTGGAAGCGCGCCCGTCAGATCGGCTCCTCCCAGGGCCACACCCGCATTGGCAAAGCCGAAAAGCGGTACAATGCCCCAGGCGACGGGCTTGTGGAGCAGATGTTCGAGCCGGTGGAGGGTTGAATCCTCTGCATCGGGCGCAGCCGGCGTAATTTTCACAGGGATGGCAAATGCTGCTAGAACACCGGCAATCGTAGCGTGGACTCCAGACATCAGCACGGCAAGCCAGAGCAAGGCTGCGAGAATCAGATACCAGCGCAAGGCGATTACGCCTGCGCGGTTGAGTGCGTACATCACCCCCAAAATGCCCAATGCCGCGAGCAATGCAGGTCCGCTGATCGTGTCGGTATACGCCAGGGCAATGATCGCGACGGCGCCCATATCGTCAATAATTGCAACCGTTGTCAGAAACAGCTTGAGCGATGCAGGCGCCCGGCTACCGAGCAGAGCCAGCACGCCAATCGCAAAAGCGATGTCTGTCGCCGCCGGGATCGCCCAGCCACGCGCCAGCGCCGGATCGCCTCGTGTCACGACGAGATAGACGAGCGCGGGAACGATCATCCCCGCCGCCGCCGCAATCATGGGAAGACGCCTGTCCGACCAAGTCGCCAGATGGCCATCAACAAATTCGCGCTTGATCTCCAGCCCGACGAGCAGGAAAAAGACTGCCATCAAGGCGTCGTTGATCCAGTGATGGACTGAGAGTGGTCCCGCCTTTGCGCGGAGCAGATTGAAATAATCGGACGCCCAGGGACCGTTGGCGACAATCATCGCCAGCGTAGCCGCCATGATCAACAGAATGCCACCCGCAGCTTCGCTTTCGAGAAACTCGCGAAGCGCTGAGCGCGGTGCGGGAAGAGTCGCTGCCATAGAAATCAATTAACCAATACAGTTCTTTTTGTCAATCAAATAGGATCATAATAGGAACATTATGATCATCGAACCGTGAAACGCGATTGGTCAACGACATGCCCCGATGGATCGATCAAAGCGAGCCGGTGCGGGCCAGGCCCGGCCAGAATCATAGGTGCCGTTGCCGCATCGCCAAGATCGCGGAGGTCGAGCCTCAACCTGTGCCCGGCCACTTCGCCAGTGACGGCGAAGCCGAGCCGTTGCCGGTTGATCGGGATATCAGGATCGAGGGCGTAGACGCTGCCGGAAACCGGACTGGTGATGCGCGGTCGCCGGGCCGCAGCCGGGGCGGCAATCTGGACGGGTTGTGCCGTTCCCTTGAGAAAGAACTCCTGTCGAGGGGATTCGATGTTCCCGGCAAACCGGATCGGCCGCGCCTCGATCCCCGGTGGCATGGGCGGCGGGCGCCCTGGAGTATCGGCATTGAGCGCCATCATCACGTCGCGCCACACCGGCGCGGCGCCGCTCGTGCCGGACACCGCCTTCATGCTGTCCCCCTCAAGATTTCCGATCCAAACCGCAACGGTGTAGCGATCCGACCAGCCAACACACCAATTGTCGCGCATCGCCTTCGAAGTACCGGTCTTCACGGCCGCCCAGAACGGCAGCTTCAATGCGCTATCAAGCCCGAATGTCCCGGCCCGCGCCTGCGGGTCGGAAAGAATCGACCCGACCAGCCAGCTCGCCTGATTGCTCAACACCATTCTGGGGGCGACATGCGGATCAGTTGCGCGAATCCGCAACGGGGACCAGCGTCCGCCAAGTGCCAGGCTGCGATAAGCAGCGGCTTGTTCCAACAAGGTAACCTCGGCTGACCCGAGGGCGAGCGAGAAGCCGTAATAATGGCCATCCTCGGTCAGTCCGCGATAACCGGTATCCCACAGACGGTCGCGGAAAGCTTCAGTGCCGCCGAGCACCAAAGTCCGAACGGCGGGCACGTTCAGCGAACCCGCGAGCGCGGCGCGAACCGAGACCGGACCCTTGAAAACATGATCGTAGTTCTGCGGCACATAGAGCCCCGATGCGGTATCGAGCTGGACCGGGGAATCATCAAGGATCGAGGCCGGTGTCAGATATCCGCGCTCCATCACCATCGCGTAGAGAAACGGCTTGAGTGTCGATCCGGCCTGCCGATAGGCATCCGCTCCGTCGACCGCCGCCGCCGTCGATCCCCCGCCAATGCCTCCGACATAGGCCAGCACGTCGCCGCTTGCGTTGTCGACGACGATCACCGCCCCGTCGCGCGCGCGATCCGCGCCGAGCCCAAGCAACTGGCGGCGTAGCGCCACTGTGGCCATTGCCTGGATATCGCGATCGAGCGTCGTCGAGACCCGCAGTCCCGGCTCGACGAGCAGCTTGACCGAGAGATGCGGGGCAAGGTTGGGGTCGAGCGCCAATTGCCGCTGATTGCCGATCATTGCATTGGCCAGTTCGCGGAGACGGCCGCAAGCGGTCGGCCGACCACGGCATGCCCGCGCGGCAATCTCTCCTCCAGAGGCCGAAGGATCCGGGAGCAGCGCCACGACCAGCCGCGCTTCGTCGGTGGTCAGTGCCGCCGGAGCCTTGCCGAACAGGGTCAATGCCGCTGCGCCGATCCCTTGCGATTCTCCACGAAAACCTGCGAGATTGAGATAGGCTTCGACAATTTCATCTTTCGACCAGCGGCTTTCCAGCGCCTTGGCCGCGCGCATCTGGCGCAGCTTGTCAAACCAGCTCCGCGCGCCCGGTGTCGCAAGCTGAGGTGCGACAAATGCGGCCACCTGCATTGAAACTGTGCTCGCTCCGCGAGACCGCTCGCCCGAGAACCGCGCTTTTGCGGCAGCGACCATCGCAAGCCAGTCAATCCCGCCATGCTCGCGAAATCGCCGGTCCTCCGAGGCGATCACCGTTTCGATCAGCGTTGGTGCCATGTCCTTCAGCGGCACCCAGGCCAATCGGCGCGTGCGAAAGTTCACGCGCTGGCTGTCAAGCAGCACACCGTTCCGGTCATAAAGCCAGGACTCACTGGGCTTCCATGCGTCCACAACCCTGTCATGACCGGGCAGCAGCGGAGGGATGGTGGCCAGCCACAAACAAAGCGACACCAGAATCACCCCTGTAGTAAGCCAAAGCGTCCAGTGGCGCGACCCCATCAACGCATTGCTACCGTCATCGGCTTGTTCGGAACCTGCGCCCGAATGTCAGGCGAGTACATTGCCTCGACACGTGTCGGCGGCAGGCTGAATGAGCCGGTTCCATTCAATCGTACTGCATATTCGGTCACGAAACGCCCGCGGGGCACCCATTCGAAATAGCCCCGCCAGGCATCCTTGCCGCGCTCCACATAGGAAGGCTGAACGCCATCCCCGCCCGAAGCTGCCGCGCCGAGGATTGCTGATTGCCCGCCAAGATTTCCGATGATCGTTGCCCCCGGTGCCACTGGATCGCTGACCACCACCCAGTTGCGTTCGGCCGTCGCATCAACGGTGATCGTAATCCTGACGACGTCACCGCGGGTCAATTGCCCTTTGACCTTCTGGCTGATGACAGCCACCGATTTCGTCATTCTGTAGCCCGCAAACAGCGGCTGTTGCAGGGGAACAGCCGCATGCACGCTGACCATCGCCCAAGGTCCGGCGCCACCCGACTGCGAAAGAATCAACGGCGCGGACGCATTCGGCAAAATTAACCGCAGCGGCCCGCCATCGGAGAGCATTGGCCAGTTCTGGGTCAGGCTCTGCCCGGCAAGCCTCACCGTCGTCACGCCACGAACGGCTGTCGCAGGGAACAGGTTGGCGAACCGCCGCGTTGCAATCGTGCCCCACGCATTGGCAAGGGTCGTATCCCAATGGCCGCGACGCTGCCGAAGCGCCGTGCCGATCATCATCTTGGGCCCTTCATCCACCCAGCCCGGACGACCGAGCACTGCGAGCAGCGCCTTGATCGACATTTCATCGCCTGAACTCATCATCCACCACGGCGCATTTGCTGCATCAGCAAGGTCGAGCCGTGAACCTTCATAAACGATCCGCTGGCGCAAGGTGCGCTCGGCCGTCACACGCAAATTGGTATTCGCGCCTTTGGTCCGGTCGATCGCGGTCAGCCAGTCGGTCAGCGCCGATGTCGGCATATCAGCAGGCGCAAGGCTGATTGCGCCCAGCATCGCCGGGGTCGAATCCCCGTTGCGCGCCAGCGCCGCCAACGCCGCAATCCGGATCAATCGGGCATCGCCGCTCCATTTGGCATCGCGTTCGAGCCGACCGTCGACCACCGCTTTCATCGCCTCGATCATCCGGGCCTTGGGGGCATCGGGCACCGCAAAGCCAGCCTCCGCGGTCATCGAGAGGACATAGGCCGTGAGCGCCTCCGATCCCTGGATCCGGTCTATGGGGAAGTAACGGAGCAATCCGTCGCTATCCAGAAAGGCCGGGATTTCACCCGCCAGTGCCGTCCACGCACCGGTATCGCCAAGCACGACCGCGCGGGACAGCCGCTGCTCAAAGCAGTTATACGGATAGTCGGACATATAGCCGCGTACACCGGCCAATGGAGGAGCCAGCGTATCAGTGAGCTTCACATCGACATAGCCGCCCGGCAATGCACCCGCAGGTGCAGCCACCGGGATCGGAACCCCATTCCCCACACGGGCAAGCGTTGCCGCCCAGACTTCGATCGGCACGGCGGGAATGACCTCCTGCGAAACCGCAATCCGGTCGGCGGCCTTGCCGTTGGAGGATCGAGCCTCAACCGTCCAATCGAGCTTGCCCAAGCCTTCGGGTGCGGTCAGGTTCCACGTCACCGGCACTGCCCCACCGGCGGGAATCGTGACGGTCAGCGGCTCGCCCTTCGCCACGCTGGGCGTTACGATGACAGTCGCGGTCACTTTCATCGCCTTGTCAGAGGCATTGCGCAAAGTGAAGCTCGCTCCATACCAGTCTCCCGTTCGCACCAGCGGCGGAAGCCCCGAGAAGAGCTGCAAATCCTGGCTCGTTCGCACGGTCGTCTCACCCGTGCCGAACAGTCCGGCCCCGGCATTGGCAATCGCCACCATCCGGAAAGCGGAAAGTGAGTCCGACAGCGCAACAGGGATCTTTGCCCTGCCCTTCGCATCAAGCGCCACCCGCCCGCGCCAGAGCAGCACCGGCCTGAAATCGTCGCGCGTCGCGGCCGAGACATCGCCACCGCCGCCGCCCGCTTCGACTGCCTTCTTGCCATAGTGCCGCTTGCCGACAACCTGCGTCTGCGCTGTCGAGGTCAGCACCGACAGCGGGCGCTCGCCCATCATCGCGTCGATCAGTTTCCAGCTGTTGTTGGGCGAAAGCTGAAGCAACGCCTCATCAACCGCAGCAAACGCAATCTCGGCGGATTTCGCCGGTTTCCCGTCCGGTTCGGTGACCGCAATATCGACACCCGCCGTTTCGCGGACGCCATATTTCGCCTTGTCGGCCTTGACCTTCACTGCAAGCTGATGCCCTTCCCAGCCCACCTTCACCTTGGCGATTCCGAGGCGGTAACTGGGCTTGGCGAGGTCGACGAGCGCGGTCACGCCGCCGCCATCGCGGTTGAAAAAGGGCAGGTTCCATTCCTTCGCGGTTTCGGCCAGCCACTGCCTGAAACCACTGACCCGCCCCCGGACGACCAAAACCGATACGAACACATCGGGCGCATAGGCGCCAGGCATCGGCACCTTGATGACAGGATCCTTGCCCGAAAGTTCGGTGACATAGCTCGAAAGCACCCCCTCGCGTTCAACCGTCACCAGCGCTGTCGCCTCGCGGAACGGCATCCGCACCTGGAATTTCGCAGTATCGCCCGACTTGTAGTTTTTGGCTTCGGGGATCAGGTCCATCCGATCGCCATTGTCACCGCCGAACCACCAGTCATCTTCACCCGCGAGCCAGACCGACGTCACGGCACGGGCAACATTGCCATCGGCGTCGGTTGTTGTCGCGACCACCGTGACTTCACCCGAAACACCGGGGGCGAGCTGACAGGATGCAAGACCCTGCTTGTCCGTCGTCGCCGAACAACCGCCACCGATCTTGGTCACCCTGACCTGGTTGTCATAGGCATAAAAACCTCCGATCAATCGCCGCCGCGCCGTCAATATCTCGCGGGTGTAGACGTCAAGGCGCACCGGACGCCCCTTGATCGCATCGCCCTCGCTATCGAGTGCGGCAATCCTTACCCTCAGATCGCTATCACGCATCAGCCAGCCATCGGTCTTGATTCCAAGCTGGATTGCAGAAGGGAGCAGCGAAATCCGGCGCGACGCAGTCAGCGTTTCGCCATTGGCATCCTCATAATCCATCTCGACCATCATGTCGGTCGCATTGTCGATGTCCCGCGCGATATCGATGCTGGTCCTGGCTGTTCCATCCCCTCCCAAAGTGGCGGGCAGCGTCTGGGCCAAAGGAAGGTCGGGAGCTGGCTCCTCATCGTCGCTTCCGCCAAGCGGAGTCGTGCCTTCCTTCACCATTCGGCCACCAAAGGTCCAGCCTTCCCATCCATCCGGCGTGCTGTCCCGAAGAGAAAAGGCTGTTCGCACGTTGACCGGAAGCCCCGGCGCGGGACCGCCCGAGAGATACCCGACAAACAGATCGAGCGGGACCGATTTGGGCCTAACCAGCGCGGACTTGGGGCCAGTGATTGTGGCTTTCATCGTCGGAAGGCGGAATTCGTCGACGCGAAAACGCTGGTCGAGATAGATTGCATCCTCCTTTCCGACCTTGATCTGCATTGAATAATCACCTTGCGGCGCGCCCTTGGGCACCGTCCAGCTGGTCTCGCCAATCCCGTCCTTCCCGATCGCAACCGGTAGTTCGAAGTCAGTGCCCGACCCCGAATGGCTGAGTTTGAGCGTTCCGGTGATCGCGTCGGCAAAGCCGAAACCCCCGCCGATCGGCCGGCGAAGGATATGTTTCATGTTGATCGTTTCGCCTTCGCGAACGAGTGTCCGGTCGAAAACCGTGTGGATGATATCATCCGCTTCAGACCAGCCATAGGGCAGGTCGAAATCATAGGGCCGGATCCCCTCTCCCCATTCGGTCAGGGTAAAGCTGAAATCGCCGGCCTTTCGCGCCGAAACCATCAGCGCATGGCTGTCAGAGTTTTCATCGCAGCTGCCCGACGTCTCAGGCGCTGGAAGTCCACGATTGACGAGCACGCGGCCGAACTTGTCAGTCACACCATTGGCGAGTTGCCTGCCATCGCAACTGTCCGTGATTCGAACGTCTGCCCCTGCAACCGGCAGGGCGGTATCCAGTGTCGTCACCCAGGCCAGAGAGCCTTCGCGGCCCCATTTGAAATGCACCGCCATGTTTGTGACAAGTGCCCCGGCCGCTACATAACGCGGCACGTTGCGGCCTAGCAGAGTCCGCCCGAGCGTTGGGCTGTTCAGTTCGACGACATAGAATCCTGGCTCTTTGAGCGGAATCCCCACCACTTCGAAATCCTTGCCCTTGCCAGGAAGCGCGAGACTGAGCCCTTCGCCCTTGCCGTTGAGCAGCGAGCGTGTGCCGGTATAGTTGACATCAATATCCTCGCCCTTGATTGTCTCGGTGCGGAAATCATTGTCATCCGCATCGTCAAGATCGCGCAGCCACCGGGCGATCTGCCCATCCGAGGTATCGACGCGCAACGCTTCGCCACCAACCTCGCTGATGCGCTGCGCCAGCGCAGGTTCGACAGCGCGGACAGTGACGGGCAGGATACCGCCTTCATTGGCTTCGATGATCCCGAAGGTTGCCGCAAACTTCACCAGCGGGGGAGCCGCATCGATTTTCACTTCAAGCGGGAAGCGCTGGGCATTGACGAGCCTGCGTCCGCTTTCGTCGACGATGTTGGCAGGGATCGAGATCATGCCCTTGGTCGCGGCCGGAAGCGGAGCAACAAACTTTACATCGCTAATCGTTGCGCTGTTTTCATCTTCCTTCGACAGCTTGGGTGAAAGCGACGTTCCGTCTGCGAAGGTCAGCCGCACGGCCTTTGCCATTGCAAGCGGTATTGGCGCTGTGAAACGCACATAGGCTGGCTGGACGGGGTTGCAGCCAGCCTGCGGATTCACCCGACCGCATTCGAACCTCGCTGAAAATTCCTTGCGAACAGTGAAATCAAACCGCTGATCGCGGCCTGCAAGCCGTCCGTCCTTTGCCGCAATGCCCTGCGACCAGACCAGCGATACATCGCGTCCGGGCGGCAGCGGTCGGCGGCATTTGACCGCAACCACTGTCTGATAGGCGATCGCCCGGTCGACCGTGCTTGAAGGCACATTCGCCGGCAGTCCGCCCTCTTCAAGGAAGTTGCGCAGATTCCAGTCCTCGGTGCCGAGATCGGCGATCAGCGTGGGGGCGACGGCTGGGTCGAGCACATCGAGCGCGATTTTTTCGCCGATTCCGTCGACAGCACAATATCCCTGTGCCGCGACCGACTGGCGGTTGGGCGCAACATTGGCGGCGACGATAAATACCTGGTCTTCCTCGATATCGCCCTCATAACTGCCAGGCAGAACCGCGCGTGCAGAAGGCCCGCCTGTATCGATCTTGTAGACAGCGGGGCCCGTCAGTTTGACGCCTCTCGCACTCGCAAGGTTGCTGCGCATCGTGACGTCGCAAGTCACCCCACCCGGCAAGGCGCTGGCAAATTCGTGGACAAATGTTTGCGGATCGACCCAGCGGCCGGTGCCGGTCACGGGGCATTTGACGGTAAACGGCGGCGTCGCGCGCGGATCTCCCAGCGGAACCATCGGCTCGGAAAAACGCATCGTGAAACGGTCGATCACTCCGCCATTGCCGCCTGCACCGCCCGGTGTTGCGAGGATCACTTGCGGCTGTGATTCGGTAAGTGCGACAAGCGGGCTCGCCAATGCAGCCAATCCGGCCACGATCACCCAAGGCTTCCACCTCATACTTTCCTCCCAAACGCGAATCTTCGCAACAGCCACGAAATTGACGCCAAACTGATACACGAGTCTAGGCTTTCCCGCCGCAACGAAACACAATAGTGCGGACGAATTCCAAAACCGCATCAGGATTGAAAATGGCCGGGCTCTATTTCGAGGAATTTCATATTGGGCAATCCTTCCAACACGGCCTGCGACGGACAGTAACAGAGACTGACAACGTCCTGTTCAGCGCGATGACGCACAACCCGGCGGCACTCCATCTCGATGAGGAATATTGTCGGGAGAACAGCGAGTTCGGGACGCGGATCGTCAACAGCTGCTTCACCTTGGGACTGATGGTCGGGATTTCGGTGGGTGATACGACATTGGGGACGACCGTTGCCAATCTGGGTTGGGATGAAGTGCGCTTTCCCAAGCCCTTGTTCCACGGGGATACCGTCCGAGTCGAAAGCGAAGTCTTCGAGATCAGGGAGAGCAAATCGCGGCCGCACAACGGCATCGTCGTCTTCATTCACCGCGCCTTCAACCAAAAGAACGAACTGGTTGCCCAGTGCAAACGGTCAGCGCTTATGATCCGCAAGCCATCCACCACATGAAACTGCGCTCACTCCTTTTTGTCCCGGGCGACAGCGAAGCCAAGATCGCCAAATCGGCTGGCGTCGCAGCGGATGTGCTGATCTTCGATCTTGAGGATTCGGTTGCTGCGGCTCGCCGGCCCGACGCACGGAAAATGGTGCTGGCGCATTTGGCGGCCAATCCTGCGGGACGGGCGAGCCAGTTCTTTGTCCGGATCAACCCGCTTGATACTGTCGATGCACTGCTTGACCTTGAAGCGATCATGCCGGGCGTCCCGGACGGGATTGTTTTGCCCAAACCGCGCGGAGTCGAGGATGTGTTGGCACTCGTCTCAACGCTGGATCAATTGGAGGCGGCGCTTGGCCTGACACCCGATTC
>JANNLW010000017.1:0-2050 GCA_031397145.1 Sphingomonadales bacterium
GAACCATTCTCGATCACCAACTTTGTGTGAGCGCGGACGCTTACCTGCCTGTCGATGACGGGTTGATACCAACGGGCGAGTTAAGGACGGTTGCAGGAACACCGTTCGATTTTCGATCGGAAAAGCCAATCGGCCGGGACATTGGCATGGCCGATGTGCAGCTTGATCGGGCGAACGGGTATGACCATTGCTGGGTTTTGAATGGCACGGGTCTGCGTCAGGTCGCCGAACTCAGCCATGCGGCCTCAGGACGTCGCATGACTGTGGAAACGGATCAGCCTGGCCTGCAGGTCTATTCAGGAAACGGGTTTGGCGGTGACTCCGGCGATGGGATCTATCCCCGATATGGCGGTGTCGCCCTGGAGACTCAGCATTTTCCGGATTCTCCAAATCAGCCCCATTTCCCAGACACGATCTTGCGCCCGGGGCAGCGTTTCAGCAGCCAAACGATTTTCTCTTTTGCTGTAGCCTAACAGACCTCATTACAAACATCTGTGCACCAGGCACCAGACGCTGGAATGACGGCGAGTTTGAGCGGGAACGACTGGCCCGAAAGACGGCTTCGCGTTTCGAGCGCGTCCAGCAAGGAGGTCACGCCCGGCTTGGGCAGGATTGCCACAACGCATCCGCCAAACCCGCCGCCGGTCATTCGCACTCCGCCAACATTGCCGATGACGTCCGCCATAAAGTCCACAAGCGCGTCGACCGCCGGGACCGTGACTTCAAAATCATCGCGGAGCGACGCATGCGAGGCTCGCAACAGGGCGCCCAACGCTGAGAGATCGTTGGCGCGAAGGGCGGAAGCTGCAGCAAGCGTCCGGGCATTCTCACTGACCACGTGGCGCGCGCGTCGAAAGGTGACCGCGTCGAGCCCCCCAGCGCCAGCCATCAAGCCGGTCTCGTCAAGATCGCGCAGTGAATCGACGCCATAATGGCGCGCGGCGGCCTCGCATTGCGCGCGCCGTTGATTATAGACGCTGTCGACAAGCCCGCGCGATACGCCCGAATGAACGATGACGATCGCGGCATCTTCGGGAACCGGAACGGGCTGCACGTCGAGGTTGCTGCAATCGATCAGCAGGGCATGTCCCTCGACGCTGCGTGCCGAGGCCAGCTGGTCCATGATTCCGCACGCGCAACCGACATAGTGATGCTCCGACCATTGGGCGATTCTGGCCAAGCCGGTCAGGTCGGGTGCTTCGACTCCCCCGAGACGCGAAAGTCCCAACCCGAGGGAAACCGCCAGCGACGCCGATGATGAAAGTCCCGCGCCTTGCGGGACATTGCCGGCGATTGCGATGTCTGCACCCGGACAATTCACGCCAGAAGCAAGCAATCCGGCGGCAACGCCCCGGACATGATTGGCCCAATCTCCAGCAGGCGCGGGTGGAATATCCGGCGCCAGATCGAATTGTGCGACCGCGCCTTGCAAATCGAGAGCCGTTGCCCGGATTATGCCGTCATCGCGATGTCCTAAGGCTACCGCGGTACCAAACGGAATGGCGCACGGCAGGACGAAGCCCTCGTTATAGTCGGTATGCTCGCCAATCAGGTTGACCCTGCCCGGCGCAAACGAGACCAGCTGTGGCCGTCGCCCATAGGCATCGAAAAAGCCTTTGACCGCACGATCGATGACCGATTGTTCGGTGTCGCGCATGAGGATCAGCCCCCGAACCGTCGGGCGTCGACACTGCGCAGGCGCTCGGCTGCTTGTTCCGGCGTCAGGTCGCGCTGGGCTTCGGCCATCATTTCATAGCCAACCATGAATTTTCGCACGCTCGCCGACCGGAGAAGCGGTGGGTAGAAATGCGCATGCAATTGCCAGTGCGACTGGTCACCGGGCATGAAGGGGGCACCGTGCCAGCCCATCGAATAGGGAAAGGAGCACCCAAAAAGATTGTCATAGCGGGCCGTCAACTCCCTAACAGCCGCGGCAAGCGCATCGCGTTGGCCGTCGTCAAGCTGATCCATTCGTTGTACCGGCTTGCGCGGCATCAAAAGCGTCTCGAACGGCCAGTTTGCCCACCACGGGACAATGGCGAGCCAATGC
>JANNLW010000049.1:0-15964 GCA_031397145.1 Sphingomonadales bacterium
GATCATCGGGGACAACAACCTCAATCCTGTTTTCTTCTTCGTCAATCACGACACGGCTTACCGTAGCTGGCTGGAGCGCATTCACAACGAATGTCGCAGTGTCTTCGCTCCATGGAATGATATCAATTTTTTCGCCCTGCATTTCCTGGACGACTGCCTGGACGCGGCTACCCTTCATACCGACACACGCGCCAACCGGATCGATCGAGCTGTCGCGGCTGATCACCCCGATCTTGGCGCGGCTTCCCGGATCACGGGCAGCAGCCTTGATTTCGATCACACCATCATAGATTTCCGGAACTTCCTGCGCGAACAGCTTCTTCATGAAATCGGGATGCGCGCGGCTCAAAAAGATCTGTGGCCCCCGATTTTCGCGAATGACGCGCAAGATCAAAGAGCGGACCCGATCGCCGACACGGGCGACTTCGCGCGGGATTTGCGCATCGCGGCGGATAACGCCTTCCGCGCGGCCAAGATCGACGACGACATGGCCGAACTCGACGCGCTTGACGACACCAGTGATGATCTCGCCTGCCCGATCCTTGAACTCCTCATACTGGCGTTCACGCTCGGCATCACGGACCTTCTGGAAAATAACCTGCTTGGCGGCTTGCGCCGCGATGCGGCCGAACTCTATCGGGGGCAGCGGATCAACAATAAAGTCACCCATCGTGGAGCCCGGCTGCAACTTTTCCGCATCCTTCAAATTCACCTGCTTGAAATAGTCATCGACCTCTTCAACCACTTCCACCACGCGCCACAACCGCATGTCGCCGCTGGCTGGATCGATCTTGGCGCGAATATCATTCTCGGCACCGTAACGAGCGCGGGCGGCGCGCTGGATCGCATCTTCCATGGCCTCGAGCACAATGGCCTTGTCGATCAGCTTCTCGCGCGCGACCGAGTCTGCAATCGCAAGCAATTCGGCCTTGTTGGCGGAGATTGGCGTGGACATTTGAATTACCTCTCTTGTGAAATCGTATCGGCACCCTCGGTGGAGAGGGGCGCCGTGGCCTTGATGAGCGCATCGGTCAGCACAAGCTTGGCGCTGGCGATGCTGGTGAATGGAATATGCAGCGTTTCGCGGGTCTTTGGCGTGGTGATGATTATGTTTTCACCATCCAGGCCTCCCAATCGGCCTTCAACCTGCTTGCGGCCATGAAGTTCTTCGCTCAGTTTCATCCGCGCATCGAATCCAGCCCAGTCAGTATAGTCGGATATGCGGGTCAGCGGGCGATCAATGCCCGGCGAACTCACTTCGAGACGGTAAGCCTCTTCGATCGGATCGGTTTCGTCGAGCACATCGGAAATACGGCGTGAAAGTTCGGCGCAATCCTCGATAACCAATTGCCGGGTGTCGGGCCGTTCGGCCATCACCTGCAACGTCGGATCGCTTTTCCCGCCAAACATCGCGACACGCACAAGCCTCAACCCCAACGCGTCCGCGTGGGGTTCGATCAGCTTGGTCAGTGCGGCGATATCCGCCATTGATGCTCCATCCGCTAAGACATAGGGTTTTGACGCCGGAACCGGGCGGCTCCAGCCTCGTCAAAGTTGCCGATGTCGAGAATTGAGCCGCTGATAGGCCGATCATGGTGCAGTGGCAAGAGGGAATGCATGAGCCTTTGCGGGGCTCTGGTGGAACGGACGAATAGCCATTATCGCATATGTTGGTCACGTTGGAGATCCCTCATGCTTCGGAATATCGCGTTGATTATCCCATTTGCCCTGATGGCCTGTGGAGCAGGCGGTAAAGGTTCGGCGCCGGAAACCCCTCCGTTCCGGATCACCGAAGTTGCTGCCTTTGACGAGCCATGGGCGATCGCATTCCTGCCCGATGGACGCGCACTTATCACGGAAAAAAAAGGCCAGCTTAAGCTTTGGCTTAAAGGGGCAGCGGCGAAAAACGTACCGGGCGGGCCGAATGTCGCTGATGAGGGACAAGGCGGCCTAGGCGACGTCATCATCCATCCGGATTTCAAAAACAACCAGCTCATCTATCTGAGCTGGGTCGAACCAGGCACGGGCGGCAAGGGTGCGGCCGTTGGTCGCGCGAAATTTATCGAGGACAATCAAGGACCCCGACTTGAGGGATTACAGGTCATCTGGCGTCAGCAGCCCAAAGTCTCGGGCAGTGGCCATTTCGGCCACCGGCTCGCCTTCGGGCCCGACGGGATGCTCTATATTTCTTCCGGCGATCGCCAGAAGTTTGATCCAGCGCAGGATAGGGGTGTCAATCTCGGAAAGATCGTAAGGCTGACCGACAATGGCATGACCCCCGCTGACAATCCCGGAACCGGGGAAGGCGGGATCGCCGCACAAATCTGGACGCTGGGACACCGCAACCCTCTTGGCCTGGCCTTCGACGATGCAGGGCGTTTGTGGGAGATCGAGATGGGGCCAAGTGGAGGCGATGAGGTCAACCTCATCGAGCGCGGCAACAACTATGGTTGGCCCAGGGCTTCGAACGGATCCCATTATGACGGCCGAGACATTCCCGATCACAAACCGGGAGATGGTTTTACGGCACCCAAGGTCTGGTGGAACCCGAGCATTTCACCCTCCAGCCTGATGATCTATTCTGGTGCGGCATTCCCCGCATGGCAGGGCGATGCCTTTATCGGTGCCCTTTCAGATCAGGCCCTGATTCGCGTGCATCTTGATGCCACCAACGCAACAAAGGCCGATCAATGGCCAATGAAAAACCGAATCCGCGAGGTTGAACAAGGTCCTGATGGCGCAATCTGGCTGCTGGAAGATGGGGACGGCGGGCGTCTGCTCAAACTTGAGCCGCGGCCCTGAACACCGGATCGGTCTATCCGGCAGCGGAGCGATCCGGCGTGAACCAGGCGATCGCGATCAACGTGGCATAGACAACCGCATATCCGGCGATCAATTGCGGCAAGAGGAGCGGCAGACCCACGAGCAGCATGGTATCATTGCCGCCGGGGACAAGCACGACCCCGATTCCCATCAAAAGGCCCCCGGAAATCGCCAGCAGCCATTCGCGCGGCAATCCAATTCGACAGACGAGTTGCCGGCTCACAATGCCCGCGGTCACCGTCCCTGCAACAAGTGTGGCAAAACAAAGCAGGCCAAATCCGGTGCTGGACTCTCCGCGTGCGACATGGCGAAACAGCGATGTGTAGGACCAGTCGCGTGCGAGCCAGACCAGCAATCCATTGACCAGCCCGATAATCAGCATGGCCCTGAAGATAGACCATTGCGACGGATTGAAATCGGGCGGGACGACCCGGTGCACAAACAGGGCAAGCATTACCATTGCAATCATTGCTGCGCCAATTCGCGTGGTCGGCACAACAGTGGAAAAAAGGGCTGGGTGTTCCGTGGCGATCAGCTGTGGCGAGGCGATAACACCAAGAATCGTGCCGCAGAATATGCCGGCCAAGGTTCCCAGTCGCACCAGATCGCCAGAGCCCAAACGCGCGATCGTTCCGAGCGAACACCGCCCATTGATCCAGGCCCCGACTGCAAACACTACGCCACCGAGCAGGGTCCATCCCGACAGACATTGTCCCGCAAATCCCGCAAATACGCCGGGGTCGAACAGCGAAACCAGGCTGAGCACCACAAGCGAGCAGGCCGCAGCGAAGAGATACCCGACAAAACGACGGGCGCGGCGCCGCTTTGCAATTTCAAACGCGGCCGATACCGCACAGGTTCAGCCTCGTTGGCTGGCGTACCCGGCGGCGAAAACTAGGCCAAGAATGAAGAGTTGGAGGATCATGATCTTTTACTTGTACGCAAGTATCTGAAATACCACACTTCATGGCCCAAACGACGGGCCTTTCTTTCATAGCGGGTTTCGGGCCAGTCTGCAGGTCGAGTCAAGAAGTCGTTTGCATCCGCTACCTGCCATTCGAAATCGTCCCGCCGGTTCATTTGCATCAGGGCCCAGCGCAGATAGACCGGATGATCGGTGCCGAAGCGGAATTCGCCCCCTGGTTTAAGTTTTGACGCAATGCGATCGAGTGGACCAGGGTTCATGAAGCGCCGTTTGGCGTGTCGCGCCTTGGGCCAAGGATCGGGATGGAGCAGATAGACCCGCTCCAGCGAGGCATCGGGCAACCGCGCCAGCACATCGAGCGCATCGCCCATATGAAGGCGGATATTGTCCAGCCCCTCGGCCTGCATATGCTGGAGCGCGCCGACCACGCCGTTGATGAAGGGCTCGCAGCCAATCAGGCCGTGGTCGGGATGCAGTTTCGCCTGTCCCGCCAGATGCTCTCCGGCGCCGAAACCGATCTCGAGCTGCAACGGACGACTATCGCCAAACAATGTGCGGGTATCGAGCGGACCATCAGGAACACAGATCCGCGGCAGCAGGTCCTCGACAAGTCCAGCCTGCCCGACCCGTAATTTATGCCCCTGTCGCCGTCCGTAAAGACGACCGATTGTTGTCGGATCGCTCATCTGGGTCAGCGGCAGGGCTTGCCCTCATATTGACGCCGGTGATTGGCATAGGCACGCCCGTTCCAGCGCAGCACCGGGAAGCAGAAGCCCGGCCCGCCAACCGAAATATCGGGCCAGCCGCCCACGCCTTTGGTCTTCAGGAATTCAGGGATGCCGTCGATCGCGAGGATCGATTTCCACTTGCCGTCGGACTGCTGGCTTAGCAGCGTGAAACCGGTCCCTGCAGCGCCATGGCAATAACTGCCGTCCTCGCTGACGATGGCTTCGGGCCGGCCATCGCCGTTCAGATCGGCAATCCTGTCGATCCGGGCCGAAGCGTCGAGATCCTCAACGCAGATCTTCCAGCGCGCGCCGCGCTTGATGGCACCAGCCGCTTTGAAAATTGCAACACTTGGCGAAGCATTGGGCGTTGCAGACGCTGCAGCAAGGGCGATCAATAGAATCATTCCCGGAACTCTAAATGCGGCGCAGCGAAAGGCAAGTTCGCTTCAAGCAATCAGCGCGCGAACGCTGAATTGGCGCGATCAGCCAGCCGTGCGACGGCAGCAGCATGAATTCCCGGGCTGGCCACCAGCACGCCAAATGCATCGCCCCTGGTCGAGTTGTAACGCAGCGTGTTCCCGCGCGCATCCGTCACGGTGGCACCGGCTTCTTCAGCGATCAGCGCGGCTGCCGCAATATCCCATTCAAAACCCCAGCGTAACGTTGCCACCAAGTCCGCTTCGCCTGCCGCCACCATTCCCATGCGCAGGGCGATCGAGTTCGGCTTGTCGACGGTCACAAGGTCGCCGTCGATTCGCGGAACAACATCGGCGGGGACCCGCGCGCCTGGCAGATGGATGCGTGCCGACGGACGGATCAATTCGCCATTGCGAGTCGCCCCACCACCGGCTGCGGCGCTCCAATGTTCATCTCGTGCAGGAGCATCGAGCACGCCAAGAAGAGGCCGGCCACCTTCGACCAACGCAATCGAGATCGCCCAGCCACGTCGGCCACGGACAAAATCGCGGGTGCCGTCAATCGGATCAACCACCCAGACCCGCGGCAACAAAAGGCGCTCGGCGCTGTCTGCCTTCTCCTCGGAAAGCCATCCGGCATCTGGATCGAGTTCGGCCAGGCGCTTCTGGAGAAACCGGTCAACTGCGAGATCAACTTCGCTGACCGGATTGCCCGGTGATTTTTCCCATTGTTCGAAGTCTCCCCGCCAATGGTTCATGGCGAGCACGCCGGCTTCGCGCGCAACCGCGCTGACGGCATCGAGAAGCGTGTCAGTCACCCGCTAAAGTCATTCCGTCAATGCGCAGTGTCGGGACGTTTGTTGCGTAGCGGAAGTGAAGATCGTTCGCGGGAAACAAGGCGGCAAACATATCATTGAGATTACCTGCAATAGTAACCTCCGCGACCGGCCCGGCAATTTCGCCATCGACGATCAGGAATCCCGCGGCCCCGCGGCTATAGTCGCCCGTCAGACCATTTACTCCCATCCCGATCAATTCATTGACATAAATGCCGTATTTGATGTCCGACATCAGCGCGGCTGGACTGATCTGCCCTGCTTCCATGTGGAGATTGCTCGTTCCCGCGCCGGGCGCCCCACCACCACCGCGTTGGGCATGACCCGTTGGGGCAAGTCCAAGCTGACGGCCTGAAGCGCTGTCGACAAGCCAGCCTGTCAGGGCGCCGTCAAGGATGATGTCCATTTCGCGTGTTGCAAGACCTTCCCCATCGAAGGGGCGCGAACGCATCCCGCGCTGGCGCAACGGATTGTCGATCACATTCACACCCTCGGCAAAGATACGCTTGCCGAGCTTTTCGAGCAGGAAACTTGTCTTTCGCGCGATTGCCCCGCCCGTTATCGATCCCGCCAGATGCCCGAGCAGTGAATTGCCGACACGCGGATCGAAGATCACGGGCATTGGTCCGCTTTTCAACTTGATCGGGTTGAGCCGCGCTACGGCCCGCTCCCCGGCGGCCCGGCCGATCACTTCGGGCGTGTCAAGATCGTCAAAATGGCGTGTTGAATGATAGGCATAATCGCGCTGCATTCCGCCACCGTCGCCCGCGAGCACGCTTGCTGAAATGCCGTGGCTCGTGCCCGAGTAGCTCGCCGCGAAACCGTGACTGGTTGCCAGGGCGGTAACGGCCTGCGACATGCTGGCCCCGGCTCCTTCACTGTTGGTGACACCGATGACCGACCGGGCCGCATCTTCTGCCAGAAGCGCGCGCTCCCTGAGATCTTGTGGATGCATTTCCGTCCCGTCGCGCAAATCAAGCTCTGGCAGCGTGCCGCGCATCAATCGGTCTTCGGGCGCGAGCCCTGCATAGGCATCTTCCGGGGCTTCGCGCGCCATCGCGACGGCGCGTTCAGCCAGAGCCGAAAATCCGGCCGCTGAAAGGTCTGATGAAGACGTGCTGGCAGATTTGCTTCCAACGAAGACGCGCAAGCCAATGTCTTCACCTTCGGACCGTTCAACGTCTTCAAGCGCGCCGAGCCGCATCTGCACCTGCGTTGAGGCATTACCCGAATAAACCACATCGCAAGCGTCAGCACCTGCCCTCATCGCGCGTGTTACCAGATCGGAGGCACGATCCTTCGCTTGTTCAATCGTCAGCATTTGTGGCGCATAGTGCGGGAAGGGTTCGGGTTGAAGCCTTTTGTGTGCAGAATTATGAGTGAATCAGGCCGAGGTGCCCACAACGAGGCACGCCAGAGCCATCAGAAGGCCTGCTAACAGGTTCGAGCGGAACTTGGCCAGTGCATCAATATCATTATCTGATCGAAGCGTAACGACCTGCCACCCCAAATGCATTGCGGCCGGAAACAATGTCGCAAGCACCGGCAGCTGCGGCCGGACCATCCAGAACGCCCCTGCCCAGCAAAGCAGGGCGATTCCATAAAATAGCGCGACGCCCATGTTTACGCGCGATCCGAGCCGCAAGGCCGAGGACCGAACACCAACCAGGGCATCGTCTTCGCGGTCCTGCAATGCATAGATGGTGTCATAGCCGATCACCCAGGCAATGCTGCCGGCATAGAGCAACACCGTCGCGCCTGAAGCCGTGCCACTGACAGCGACCCAGCCGACGAGCGAACCCCAGGAAAAGACAATCCCCAGCCAGGCCTGCGGCCACCAGGTGATTCGCTTCATATAGGGGTATGCAGCCACCGGGATGAGGCTGGCCAATGCGACAAGTTGTGCTTCAAAGCGGAGTTGGATCAGGACCACAAAGCCAACAAGGCTTAAAATGACCAGCCATATCCAAGCCGCCTGCGGCGTGACCGCGCCGCTCGCCAAGGGTCGCAGTCGGGTTCTCTCGACTTTGGCATCCAGATCGCGATCGACAATGTCATTGTAGACGCAACCAGCACCGCGCATCGCAATTGCTCCGAGCAACATCCAAAGAATCAGCGGCCAGTGATTCGCGACCCCTCCCGCCAGAAGCACTCCCCATGCGCAAGGCCAGAACAAAAGCCACCAACCGATAGGCCGATCGAATCGCGCGAGCAGCGCATAGTTGCGGATGCTGCCGGGTAACATCCCGACCAGCCCCCTGTGCTGGCTGTCGGGGACGATTTCGATCTGCGGCGTCTCCATGCTAGGGGGCTCAATATGCCCGCAATGCCCGCCTGGCCACCCCAATCGACTCCGCGCCTGTTTGTCGAAACCCTGCTTTCTGACGGCATTGAGCTGCCGATCAATGGCCCTCAGGCCCATTATCTGATTTCCGTGATGCGGATGAAACAGGGTGCGCCAGTAAAGCTGTTCGACAATGTGTCCGGCGAATGGCTGGCGGAAGTTGCGATGATCGGGAAACGCGACCTGATCTTGCGTGTGAATGGCTGGTTGCGCGACCGCGAAGGCGTCCCCGACATTTGGTTGCTCGCCGCACCAATCAAGAAGGCGCGAATCGATCTGGTCGCCGAAAAAGCCTGTGAACTGGGCGTTGCGCGTTATCAGCCGATCATTACGCGGCGGACGGTGATCGAGCGGTTGAATCTTGAACGGCTGCGCAGCCACATGGTCGAAGCCGCCGAACAGTGCGGACGCACAGCGCTACCCGAACTGGCAGAACCCGTGAAACTGGCGGCTGTGCTCAAGTCATGGCCGAAAGAACGGACGCTGTTTTTTGCTGATGAGGGGGGTGGGGAACCGTTCGCCGGAGCCGCAGCCACACATCAGGGTCCCGCCGCGATCCTGATAGGCCCCGAAGGCGGATTCGATGACGAAGAACGGGCGATGATTCGCGCGCTTCCCCAAACGGTCTCAATTTCGCTTGGTCCCCGTATCCTCAGGGCCGAAACTGCCGCCATCGCCGCGCTTTCCATCTGGATGGGAAGCGCGGGCGACTGGCGCGATTCTCAATAGCGCTGCTGGCGCTCGTAAAGAGTCTTGTAATGCTGGATTCGGGTGACCCGAAGTCCTGGCATACCTGAGCGGTCAACCGCACGTTGCCAGCTCGCAAACTCTTCGAGCGTGAGGCTGTAACGGTCGCAGACTTCGTCGACGGTCAGAAGGCCGCCATTCACTGCCGCAACGACTTCTGCCTTGCGCCGCACGACCCAACGGGTGGTGGATGGCGGAGGGAGCGAGTCGACCGTCAGCGATTCGCCGAGGGGGCCAATCACTTGTGCGGGACGGATTTTCTGGTTCTCGATCATTCTTACCTCAAACGCATACGACCGGGGCCGTCTCTGCCTGTGTGAACGCTTCTACAGCCAAGGGGTTGAAACAAAGCTAAAATGCCAAGGTAAACGTGGTGTTCACGAAGATTTACTTTGTGTGAGGATTGCTTCGGCCACTTCAATATTGAAGCTGGCTACTTTTGAAGCTGCAATCTCGCTCGCATCCTTGGGTGCGAACTGGGCAATCTCGGGATGACCTGTAAAGAGCGAGTTTTCGGGAGGTTGGTCCTGCATCTGCGCCTTTGCTGTAGGCGTAACCGCCTGCCGCGCCGATACTTCTGCCAATAGTCTGGCGAGTTTTGGCGAAGCAACCACGCCAATTTTCTGGCCGCGTTGGCGACGGGCGAAACCTAGATCCATGGCCTTTTGTCGCAGAAAAATCTGAACAGGGCGTAAAGCATGTCCGATTCGACCAATTGTGTCATATTCCCGTCGCCTGTGTTAGGAGCGCGGCCATGCTCGATCTTTTCCAGCTTGAGGGGCCTGCAAAGGCCAGGCGCATTGTCGTTGCCATGTCAGGCGGAGTCGATTCGTCGGTTGTGGCTGCCCTTGCGGCGCGAACAGGCGCGGAAACAATCGGGATAACCCTTCAGCTCTATGATCACGGCAGCGCCGTCAGCCGGGTTGGAAGTTGCTGCGCTGGCCAGGACATTCGCGATGCACAGGCGGTCGCGCAGCGACTGGGCATCGCGCATTATGTTTTCGACCATGAAAGCCGTTTCCGCGATACAGTCATCGACCAGTTTGCCGACGAATACATGCGCGGGCGAACGCCGATTCCCTGTGTCCGCTGCAACATGGGCGTAAAATTCACCGATTTGTTTCGCTTGGCCAAGGATCTGGGCGCTGACTGCCTTGCAACCGGCCACTATGTCCGACGCGTCGTCGGGCCAGAAGGCCCCGAATTGCATCGTGCACTCGATCCGGCGCGAGACCAGAGCTATTTCCTCTTTGCAACGACCGCGGAGCAACTCGATTACCTGCGGTTTCCCCTCGGCGGGATGCCGAAGCCCGAAGTGCGCGCTATTGCGCAGGAGATGGGGCTGGCGGTCGCGAAGAAGCCCGATAGCCAGGATATCTGCTTCGTTCCGAACGGCGACTATGCAAGCGTGGTGCGCAAGATCAGACCCGAAGCGGAAACCGGTGGAGAGATCGTCGATGAAGCGGGCGCGATACTGGGGGAACACAAAGGGCTGATCCACTATACCGTAGGCCAGCGGCGCGGACTGGACATTGGAGGACTCTCCGAACCGCTCTACGTCATCAGGCTTGAACCCGAGACCCAGCGTGTTGTGGTTGGCCCAAAGGCCGCCCTTGCAGTCAATGCCGCAAGGCTGGCCGAGGGCAGTTGGCTTGCTCCGGTCGAAATGCGCAGAGTGTCGGCCAAGGTCCGTTCGCTCGCCAAACCCGTTGCGGCTACAATCGAAGGCCATTGGCTGTGCTTCGACACACCCGAATTTGGTGTGGCACCTGGGCAGGCCGCGGTACTTTATGATGGCGATCGTGTATTAGGGGGCGGTTGGATCGAGGAAACCGTCCGAGCCAAAGAGAGCATCGCGGCTTAAGGCTCAAACGTCTCCGGCTGGCAACCCAGAACAGGGTCATAGGTCACTGATCGGCTCGCAATCAGCGGCACCCATGCGGTGATGGTCTTGGAAGAGATATCTTCCGAAAGCAGGATCGGCTCCATACCGGGCTCGAAATCCTTTCTGCAATCCGCAAGCGAACGGTTGCCGATAAAGCGGCAGCCACAAGCGACCCGCGCGCCATAGCCAACACCGAGTTCGAGAAGCGGCTTTTGGCTCTGCGCATAGGCGAAAGCACCACCAAGTCCGAGCGTGACCAGAGCGATCGAGCCAGAAAGTATGAGTCTTGCTTTCATGAACACGCAAACTAGGCTGGCCGAATGCGAAAGAAAAGCCTGCTCCTTGCCATCCCCCTGTTGATGATCTGCGCTGATATGGGGGCGGCAACACGGCCGTCCTTGCCAATCGACCCCCTGTTTGCAAATGATCAGGGGGAAACCCGCGCCGTCCTGATGCTCCAGGATGGAAAGGTTGCGGCCAGGCGCTATGCTCCGGGTTATTCGGATTGGAACCGCTTCATCAGCTGTTCGATGGCAAAATCGGTGACGGCAGTTCTGATCGGCGAGTTGGTTGCTGAAGGAAAATTGCAGCTGGATGCGCCCGTTCCTTTTGCGGAATGGCAAAAGCCCGGGGATCCGCGCGCAGCCATTACGCTGCGCCAGATGCTCCACATGTCTTCGGGGCTTGAACATACCGAAGTTGGTGAGAACGTCTTTAAATCCGACACCAACCAAAATCTGTTTGTCGCAGGCACGAACGATATGTCCGCCCGCTCGCTTGCCAAAGGCCTGGAAGCAAAGCCGGGCATGAAATACGAATATAGCTCGATGACTTCTCTGTTGCTTGCCGAACTGATCACGCGGCGGATAACCGACAGCAAGGATCCGCGGGTTCGCGCGCAGGCCTATAAGGCCTATGCATTCGAACATGTCTTCAATCCTGCCGGTATCAAAAGTGCGGTTCTCGATTTTGATGGCGCGGGCACGCAAATTGGCGGTTCGATCATCTATATGACGCTGGATGATTGGGGCCGGTTCGGAACGCTTCTGCTGGAGGGCAAGGGCGAAGATGGCACGCAGGTGATCGCGCCGGACTGGCTGTCCTTCATGCGCACCCCGAGTGATACCGATAGCGGATATGGCGGCCATGTCTGGCTCAATCGCCCGCGCTCGGGCGAAGGAGCAAAGAACCCTTCGCTTTTCCCGGGAAACGGGCCGGCTTCGCTGTTTTCCGCGATCGGGCATCTGGGGCAATATGTAATTGTATCGCCTGATCAGAAGCTGGTGCTTGTGCGCCTCGGCAAAACCAATGATCCGGATCTTGAGCCAGTACGAAAAGCCCTGGGCGCTGTCGTCGCCAAAATTCCCGAGGAGCGGCCTGATGCCTAGTCTTTCGTCGCGTATTGTTGCCTTCATCCTGCGCAAGACGCGCGTATTCAAGAAGCGATTTTCGGGCGGTGATTATCTCGCCAAAAACCTTCATAAACTCCGCGCCGAAGTGTCCGAACCATCGGCCAAATGGCGCACGAAGCTCGAGATACGGCGCGAAACATTTGAAGGGCGCGCGGTCTGGCATATCGGCCCAAAAGCCGGAGCATCAAACATACGCGTCCTGTATTTTCACGGTGGTGGCTATGTCTATCAGGCAGCATCCGTGCATTGGGATACCTTGTGCCACATGGCCCTGAAGCACGGTACAAGCTTTATAGCGCCACTTTACCCATTGGCCCCCGAAGCAAAAATTGATGCGATCAGCGACTTTGCACTGTCCTTGTATCGTGACCTGCTGACTCGCCACGATCCGGCTGACATTGTCATGGCTGGCGATTCAGCAGGCGGCGGACTGACGGTGACCACAGTGATGCTGGCGCGCGCAGCCGGACTTCCCTCACCGGCACGCACAATCCTGATCTGCCCCTGGCTCGACACCAATGCCTCTGATCCCGAACAGCTGGAAATCGACAAGCGCGACCCTATTCTCTCGGTCGCGGGCCTGCATTCGATCGGGGATGTCCTTACTCCAGATGCGCCATTCGATCAGGCGTTGATGGATCCCATCCGGAATGATTTTTCCGATTATCCGCCGACGCTGATGTTTGGAGGAGGCGACGATATTCTGGTGACCAATGCGCGCGCGCTCAAGGCCAAGCAGCCGGCGATCGACTATCACGAGGCGGAATCCATGATGCATGTCTGGCCCATATTCAGCTTCCCGGAATCACGCGAGGCGCAATCGCGGATGGCAGCATTTGCATCAGGAGGGACAGGAGCATGAACATCCAAACGCCGGCAGCTGCTTTTACGCGGCTCGAAACCCGGCCGCTTTCGCCCACAATTGGTGCAGAAATTCACGGCGTCGACCTGCGCGAAGACATGGACGATGCAACGATTTCCGACATCCGTGCGGCTCTTTTGAGGCACAAGGTCATCTTCTTTCGTGATCAGGACATCACGATCGAGCAACACATCGCATTTGCACGCAAATTCGGACCGCTGGAAATTCATCCAGCAACACCGAAGGAACAGGCCAATCGCGAAATTCTTCGGATCGCCCACGGCCCTGATTCGCGGGGCAAGGAAAACTTCTGGCATTCAGATGTTACATGGCGAGCCGAACCCTCGCTCGGTTCGATCCTGCGCGCAATCGAATTACCCCAGATTGGCGGCGACACCCTGTTCGCGGATATGTCCGCCGCCTACGATGGCTTGTCGCCCGCGATGAAGGAATGGATCTGCGGGCTTACCGCTGTCCACGATATTGCGCGGGTCTTTGCCGGTCGGCTGGGACAAACGCCCGAGGACCTGCACGCAAAATATCCGCCGCAGGAACACCCTGTGGTGCGGACCCATCCTGAAACCGGGCAGCGGGCTCTTTATGTGAACACAGCTTTCACCAGCCATATCAAGGGCCTGAGCACGAAGGAAAGTGAGTGGCTGCTGTCCCACCTATATTCGCAGGCAAAGCTGCCAGAGCATCAATGCCGCTTCCGCTGGGCCGTTAACTCGATCGCTTTCTGGGACAATCGCGCAAGCCAGCACTATGCGGCTTCGGATTATTTCCCGGCTGTGCGCGTGATGGAACGCGTGACCATTGCTGGTGATCGTCCATATTTCGACCCGGCCCAATAAATCTGATCAGGCAAACTCATGACCGCGCTCGGCGTCTGCATGCCCTTCCGGGTCGGGATGGATCAGTATTTCGGTTCCGGGAAACTCAGCCGTTAATTGCGCCTCGACTTCGTCCATGACCCGGTGCGCTTCGAATATGGTCATGGCAGGATCAACCCAGACATGAAACTGGACAAAATCATGTGTCCCGCTTGAACGGGTCCTCAGGTCATGAATACCCTTCAGTTCGGGATGGCCTTGCGCAACGGCGAGAAAGCGTGCGCGTTTCTCTTCGGGCCATTCCTTGTCCATCAGCTGGTCGACCGCCTGGATGGCCACCTGCTTTGCATGCCAGATCAGCCAGAGCGCGATCCCGACGCCGAACACAGGGTCGGCGCCGTGCAGATGAAGCATGGAGTCCAGGACAAGCGCTGCAATCACCGACGCGTTCAGCGCCAGGTCGCTGGTATAGTGTATACTGTCGGCCCGGATTGCGACCGAACCGGTTTTTCGAACAACCAGTCGCTGGAAGCCGACCAAGGCCAGCGTTGCGATGATCGCCACCAGCGAAACGCCAAATCCCAGCATCGGATGTTCGGGCGCCTTGCTCGAACCGATAAGGCTCAATCCACGCCAGCCGATGATGATTGCCGATGCCGTGATGATCCCGGTCTGGAACAGGGCTGCAAGCGCCTCGGCCTTGCCATGGCCATAGGTATGATTGTCATCAGCGGGTTGTGCCGCGAAACGCACCGAAAACAGTGTCACCAGCGATGCGATGATATCGAGTGCCGTGTCCGCAAGCGATCCGAGCATCGACACCGAGCCCGTTTGCCATGCCGCCCATATTTTCAGGCCGAGCAGAAACAATGCCATTGAAACGCTTGCGATCGCCGCGCGCTGGGTCAACGTGCTGCGAACGGTTCCATGTGCTTTGCTCATGGGTAAAGCAGGCCCTCATCCCAACTGTCCGGGCCAGTGCGAGTGAACAGGCGGCGTTCGTGGAGCCTGTGTTCGCGATCCTGCCAGAACTCGATCCGGTGAGCAAAGACGCAATAGCCGGACCAATGCGGTGGACGCGGGACAGGCTGGCCGTCGAACCGGGCCTGTATCTCGGCAAAGCGCGCTTCGAACGTCTCGCGGCAGTCGAGCGGACGGGATTGATCCGACGCCCAGGCACCAATCTGTGAGTCCCGGCCACGGGTTGCAAAATAGGTATCGGCCGTCGAATTATCGACTCTCAGGACCTTGCCCTCGATCCGAATCTGCCGGCGTTGCGATTTCCAGTGGAAAAGCAGTGCTGCAAAGCTGCGCTGGCCAATCTGCCGGGCCTTGTCGCTTTGCTGATTGGTATAGAATACAAAGCCGTCCGGGCCATGGCCTTTCAACAGGACCATCCTCACCGACGGCTGACCATCAGCATTGGCGGTGGCAAGCGCCATGGCGTTGGAATCATTGGGTTCGGTTGCCCGGGCTTCGCCATACCAGAGTTCGAACAGGGCAAATGGGTCGGTCGACATGGCGGCTCTCCTATCCAAGTGCCGCCTCCAAGTCGAGATGATACCCTGGCCATGGCTGCACTGCAGCAGCCTGCGGCTTCAGCCCTTGTATTCGTCTGCGGCCCGCAAAACGGACCTGTCCGCCCAATGTGAATACGTTCCGCTCGATATCTTGTGTAGCTGCGCGATCCGGCCGCCCGCCATCGCCCGGAAGGCAAACCTATGGCCCGAAAGTCCCGACCGGCTCCCGAACCCCCTCATTCCCGCGCCGCTTGAGTTCGGCCTTCAGGTCTTCGGGCTTCGGCGCCCATAGAAACCCGTAGCTCACGGTGCCGGCCTTGGTCTCTACCACATGGTGCAGCCGGTGCGCCTGGATGATGCGCTTCATATAGTCGCTTTTGGGAATATATCGGTGGCCGATGCGACGATGGACGATCACGTCATGAAAGCCGAAATATATTGCGCCATAGGCGGCGATCCCTCCGCCCACCCAGGCATAAAGCGCACCGTGTCCCAACCCGATCCCCCACCAGAACAGCGCGATCGACGGAAGGGCGAAGATCAGGGCGTAAAGGTCGTTGGCCTCCCATCTTCCCAAACGAGGACGATGGTGGCTCGCATGAAGGAACCAGCCAAAGCCATGCATCACCCAGC
>JANNLW010000055.1:0-16364 GCA_031397145.1 Sphingomonadales bacterium
TCTTTGCCGCTGCCAGTGCGCGCGAGCTGGGAGAAGAACCCCAGGCAAAGCTGCCGCCAATGCGGTTAGGTGAGCATGTCGCGGCCGATTACCAGACGGTGCGGCTTTCGCTTAAAGCCCATCCGATGCAGATTCTGCGGCCCTTTTTTGTGGCGGAGGGCGTGGCCAGTTGCGCTGAAATTACAGCCACAAAAAATGGTGCGTACGGCAGGGTTGCCGGCATAGTGCTCGTTCGCCAGCGACCGGGCAATGGCAAGGCGATCTTCGTTACGCTTGAAGATGAAAGCGGTATCACAAACATCATCATGTGGGCACGCACGTTCGAACGGTTTCGCCTCGCCGTCATGTCGTCGCGATTGATGCAGGTTGAAGGCGAAATCCAGAAAAGCCCCGAAGGCGTGATCCACCTGATGGCCCACAGGATCGTGGATCGCACCGACGCCCTTGCGACCCTGTCCGACGTTCACACGGCCAGTCCGCAATTGAGCCGCGCTGACGAGTTCATCCATTCTGCCCCGCCACGCCATGTCAAGACCGGCGGGCACCCGAGAAACGTCCGAACATTTCCAAAATCCCGCGACTTTCACTAATGTTAGTGTCGCAAGCCAACCATTGTGCGCTATCCCTTGTGCACATTATTGTCGGGAGATTGTGCAATGACTGACACATTCAAGGGAAAGACCGTATTTGTCGCGGGCGCATCAAGCGGGATCAATCTCGAGATCGCACGACAATTTGCGGCCAAAGGGGCAAAGGTTGCCATTCTCAGCCGTTCGCCCGAAAAAATTGCCGCCGCAGCAAAGACGATCAGCGAAGAGGGCCATGACGTGATCGGCATCGCCTGCGACGTGCGGGACTATGCGGGGCTCGAAGCCGCCTATGCGCAGACAGTCTCCGCGTTTGGAAAGATCGATGTGGTCCTGTCAGGCGCGGCCGGGAACTTCCTTGCCCCCGCGTTGGGCATGAGCGCGAATGCCTTCAAGACCGTGATCGATATCGACCTGCTCGGTACGTTCAACGTGTTCCGCGCAAGCTTTGAACATCTGAATCGCCCGGGTGCATCACTGATCACGATCACGGCCGGACAGGCAGTCAGGCCAGTAATGTTCCAGATTCATGCCTGCGCGGCCAAGGCCGGGGTCAACATGGTAACAAAGTGTCTCGCAATGGAATGGGGTCCAGCCGGGGTTCGCGTCAATGCGATTTCACCCGGGCCGATTGCCGACACAGAAGGCATGGCGCGCCTCGCCCCTAATCCCAAAATGGAAGCGCGCACCAAGGGACGTATTCCGCTGCGCGACTATGGGACGAAGAGCGACATCGCTGAAATGGCGCTCTACCTCGCCAGTGACAGCGCGCGTTACATCACTGGTTCAATCTTCAATGTGGATGGTGGCTCAGAGTTGGGCGATGCCACGGCCGATGCCATTCCCGAGGATCTCAAATGAGCGGCTCTATCGCAAAATGGCACACCTATATGGAAAGTGGCGATCCGCAGGTGCTTTCTGCGTTGCTTGATGACGATGTCGTGTTTGAATCGCCCGTGGTCCACACGCCGCAACGCGGCAAGGAGATTACTTTCAAATATCTCATGGCGGCGGCCAAAGTGCTCGGCGGGCCAGAGTTCACCTATCTGAACGAATGGAAGGGTGAAAATTCCGACATCCTCGAATTCCAGACCGAGATCGACGGCATCCTGATCAACGGCGTTGACATGATCTGGTGGAACGAGGCGGGACGAATCACCCGATTCAAGGTGATGGTACGCCCCTTGAAAGCGATCAACCTTCTTCACCAGATGATGGGCGCACAATTGACCAGAGGATAGACGGGCGAACCCTTCCCGCACCCAGCTTGAATTCAGGGCATCCGCAGTCGAGTGCACGGAATCGAGATGCCGGAGCCCTCTCATCTTTGATCAGGATCAAGGATTACAATTATGCATCGCCTAGGATAAACTTCACGCAAGAAGAGGATATTGTCCCATGAAGTCGATTCTCCTGCATGTTTACGACGATGATTGCTTTGATGACAGGTTGCAGGTCGCTCTTGATATCTGCAGGTCATTTGACGCTCATCTGACCTGTCTTCAGGTCACGCCTTACAACGCCTATATCGCGTTCGAGCCATTGGGTGGCGTCTATACACAGACGGCCCTGCTGGAAAGTGTGAGAGAGCGCGAGGATGAGGTGCGCAAGCGGGTTGAGTCACGTTTGACTGTCGAAGACGTCCGCTGGGACTGGATCGCAGAAGATGGTCCTGTGGTCCAGAAATTGATCCAGGCCTCAGCGCTCAATGACCTGTTGATCATTGGCCAGTATCCAGGCCCAGCGACAGCAGTTTCACAACCCTTGCCGATCGCCGACGAGATCGCCGTTCATGCGGCCTGCGCCGTTCTGGTCGTGCCCACCGGCTTGTCCAAGTTCGATACGTCTCAGCCAGCCGTGATCGGCTGGAATGCATCGCCGGAAGCAGCGAAAGCCGTGCGAAACGCCTTGCCTTTTCTTCGTCAGGCGTCGAGCGTACATATCGTCTCGGTCGGCGAAGACGGAGCGGACTTCCCGCAGATGGCAGCGAGCAGCTACCTCTCGCGCCATGCCATTTCGTCAGAGTTGCACACCTTGCCAAATGGGAGTCTGCGGCCCGCAGCCACAATCGAAAAATTCGCGGCCGACTGTCATGCAGGCTGCCTTGTCATCGGGGCCTATGGCCGGTCACGTTTCCGTGAGACGCTGCTGGGTGGGGTCACCCGAGACTTGCTGCGCACCGCGCGCATTCCGCTTCTGCTTGGTCACTAGTGCTGGATTTGGGCGCACATTATTTGGTTGAGGCCGCGCGCAGCGTCAAAGGACAGAACCCCAAAGTCGCACGAACTCCGCGGTAAAAGGCAACGCATCGATTGCGCCGTGGACCAGTACGACCAGTAGCAGGCTGCGCGTTCTCGCCCAAAGAATGCCAAGCGCAATCGACAGGGGAGAAAGGGTCGCAATCGTAAAGGCGACCACCTGCAGGGGGTTTGTCGAGAATCCGTCTGTATCTGGAGTGCCGCGCAACCAGATGCCTGGGGCATGACACAGGGCAAAAATCAGCGACGTGACAATGATTGCCGCCGTCGGGGATTGCATCCACGCAGACAAGCGCGATTGGAGGCCAGCGCGAAAGAGAAACTCCTCGGACAGTCCGGCTTCAAGCGAAACCCAGAGCCACGCGCCTCCAACCCAGAGCACAGTCGCAGCCGGTGCAAGTTTGAGCCCGGAAATCTGGCTCAACGCGGGGCTCACCACCGCGAGTAGGGCAAAGCAGAATGCCGACAGAACGGCTAGCGCCAGCCAGAACCCTCGTCGATCGAGGCCCAAATCCCACATGTCGCGAATCTTTCCGCCTACCAAGAGCAAAACGGCGATAGGCAAGCCGATATGGACGACCAGCTTGAACGAAAGGACCGCCATCTCCTGAGTTGGGCCAGGCGGGATGGCATCTTTCAGCAAGCCATAAAGCCACCCAAAAAATACCACGGCATAAAAAGCCAGATAAGCGAGCAATGCCAGCGATTCCCGTTTTGCATTGACAACGGGCAAGGCAGGCGCCTCCATCCGACGCGTCAGCAGCCATCCGAGAGCGGAAAAACCGCAACCGAAAATCAACAGCGAGGCGATTGGGAAGCTCCAATCCGCGCCACGTATGGCGAGATAGGCGGTTGCTGCCCCCCAAATCAGAAAATAGTAGATCAGGGCTCTGCGCCCGGATGAGCCTTTGAGATCCGCCATTTTCATGTCATGCCCTCCCGAGCGAATGCCATGCGCTATATCATGGCCTCCCGGAATCGTTCAGGACATATTCCGCTAAGTTCTCGGCCCTTTGGAATGCGGTCTGAACGGGGCTTTGGCCGGCCGTACTGCCGGAGGACCCCGGGAGGGAGCTTCGCGGCGATTGCGCTTTGCTTCGTCGCGTGGCGCGCCGTGGACTTGTTCGATGCGGATACCACCTTCGCCATCTTCACCCTGGACGGCCGTGCGTTTAACAGCTCCCGCAAACCGTGCAGCTGCAGCGGCCTGCACTTCGACCATCGTTTCGTTCGCTGCGATACGGATCGCCCCGATTTCCGTGCGGGTAATATGGCCACGGCGGCACAACAGGGGCAGCAACCAACGTGGATCGGCATTATGCCGGCGCCCGATATCCATGCGGAACCAGACGGTGTTTTCAAAGCCGGGACGAGGCCCGTCCTGGCGCGAGGCCGGGCCCGACGCAGCATCGATCAGCTCTTCAGCGGCCGGCATGCGCGCGCGGTGGGCGCGAACGAGTGCGGCGGCGATTTCCTCGGGCGTGCGTTCGGCGAGAAGGCGAGTTGCCAGTGCGCGATCCTCATCATCGACTTCTATCGGCTCGAGAAGTGCTGCAATGAGACGCTCCCGATCATTCCGGGCAATATCCTCGCGCGTCGGCGGCGCGATCCATTCGGCATTGATCCGTGCGCCGCGGAGCATCATTTCGACGCGCTTGCGCCGCGGATAGGGCACCAGCAGTACCGCTGTGCCTTTCTTTCCTGCCCGCCCCGTCCGGCCTGACCGGTGCTGGAGCGTTTCGGCATCGCGCGGGAGTTCGACATGGATCACCAGCGAAAGCGTTGGCAAATCAATGCCCCGGGCCGCGACGTCGGTGGCGACGCAAACACGCACACGGCGATCACGTAGCGCTTGCATTGCTTGATTGCGCTCGCTCTGGCTATGCTCGCCCGACAGCGCGACGACCGCGAAGCCGCGTTCGGTCAGGCTGGCATGCAAGTGGCGGACATTGTCTCGCGTTGCACAGAACAGCAGGGCAGTCGTCGCTTCATGGAAGCGCAGCAGGTTGACGACCGCATTCTCGATATCGGCGGGCGCAACGGTTACCGCCTGATAGCTGATGTCACCATGGCCGCGATCTTCGCCAACCGTCGAAATGCGCAGGGCATCGCGCTGGTAGCGGCGGGCAAGCGCGACGATCGGCTTGGGCATCGTTGCGGAGAACATAAAGGTTCGGCGGGTCTGAGGCGTGGCGTCGAGAATTTCTTCAAGATCTTCGCGAAAGCCCATGTCGAGCATTTCGTCCGCCTCATCGAGAATGGCGACGGTCAGGCTGTGAAGCATCAGCGACCCACGCTCGAGATGGTCGCGCAGCCGGCCCGGAGTCCCAACGACGATATGGGCGCCCTGCCCAAGCGCGCGGCGCTCCTTCGAGGCATCCATTCCACCCACACAGGTCGTAATACGGATCCCGGCCTTGCCATAGAGCCACATGAGCTCGCGACCGACCTGCAATGCGAGTTCGCGGGTCGGGGCGATCACCAGAGCAAGCGGTGCACCTGCCTGCGACGCCATCCCGTCGCCGCTCAGGAGTTGAGGCGCCATGGCAAGGCCGAACGCGACCGTCTTGCCTGAACCGGTCTGCGCAGACACAATCAGGTCCCTTTCTGCCGCCTCTGGCTCAAGAACAGCAGCCTGAACAGGCGTTGGCGCGGCATAGCCACGAGCGGTGAGCGCTTCGGCAAGAAGCGGGTGAAGGGTTTGAAAAGCCATGGTCTCTCTAACGGTCGCGATACGGGGCAATGGTCTACGCCTCTACGACGATTGCCGTGGCGCACTAGTCGTTATGGCTGGAAAGCACAACCTGAGCGGAATTCATGTGATTATCCGACTGAAACATCTTCCAGCGCGGCGGATGCCTCGAGCCAGCGTGCTTCGGCGGCGGCGAGATTCTTTTCGACATCGGCACGGCGGACCATCAGGTCGCTCATCTTTACACCCTGCTCTTGCGGTCCTGCGGTATCTGGATCGAACATCGCGCGCTCTATCCGCGAACGATGAGCTGTGAATTCCGCCATCTCCTTTTCGGCTGTCGAGACTTCGGCCCGCAACACCTTGCTCAGTTCGCGCGCGGCGGCGGCGGCCTTGCGGTCTTCCTTCTTGTTGAACTTTGCTGGCTCGGCACCTTTGGGCTGGCTTTTGCCAAGGATCATGTCGGTATAGTCTTCAAGACTGCCGTTGAATTCCTCGGCCTTCCCGCCATCGACCAGCACAAGCCGGTCTGCGACCAGCTCGATCATGTGGCGATCATGGCTGACTATAACGACGGCTCCTTCATAGGCATTGAGCGCCTGGACGAGCGCTTCACGGGCATCGACGTCGAGATGGTTTGTTGGTTCGTCCAGGATCAGCATGTGTGGTGCATCGCGCGTAATAAGCGCAAGCGCCAATCGCGCGCGTTCGCCGCCCGACAGCTTCGAGACCTGCGTCGTCGCCTTCGCCCCTGAAAAGCCGAATCGCCCCAACTGGCCCCGCACTGCGCCGGGCGACGCGCCCTTCATCTGGCGGGTCATGTGCTCGAGCGGCGTATCGCCGCCATCGAGTTCCTCGACCTGGTACTGGGTGAAATAACCGACCCGCATCTTGCCCGAGGCGTTGATCTCCCCCTCCATCGCCGGCAATTGCGCCGCCAGCAGCCGGGCGAGCGTGGTCTTGCCATTGCCGTTGCGACCAAGCAGCGCGATCCGGTCATCAGGGTCGAGCCGCAAGTTCAGCTTCTGGAGGATCGGTTTGCCGGGGACATAGCCAACACTCGCCATGTCGAGCGTAACCAACGGCGGCTTCAGTTCATCTGGACTTGGGAAGTCGAAGCTTAACGTGGGATCCTCGATCATTGCCATGACCGGCTGCATTCTCGCCAGCGCCTTAGCGCGCGACTGGGCCTGCTTCGCCGTCGAGGCACGCGCGCTGTTGCGGGCGATATAATCCTGGAGCTTGGCACGCTGGGCCTCCTGCGCCGCCTTGGCGGCGGCAAGCTGCGCAGCGCGTTCGGCCCGCTGTCGCTCGAAACTGTCATAGCCGCCCGCGTAGAGCGTGGTCTGTCCGCCCTCGAGGTGGAGGATATTGTCGACGACATTGTTGAGCAGGTCACGCTCATGGCTGATCACAACCATCATCGCGGGATAGGATTTGAGGAAATTCTCCAGCCACAAGGTCGCTTCAAGGTCGAGATGGTTCGACGGCTCGTCGAGAAGCAACAGGTCGGGTTCCGAGAAAAGCAACGCAGCGAGGGCAACGCGCATCTTCCAGCCGCCAGAAAAGCTGTCGAGCGGCTGGGCCTGCATATCCTCATCAAAGCCGAGGCCAACCAGGATGCGCGAAGCGCGGGCAGGTGCGGTATAGGCGTCAATCGCGATCAGGCGTTCGTGAATATCGCCCAATATGTGAGGATTTTCACAGGTCTCGCTATCATGGAGCAATGTTGCACGCTCGGTGTCGGCAGCGAGCACCGTTTCAAATGGAGTCGCATCACCCGACGGCGCGTCTTGTGCAATATAGCCGATCCGCGTTTTTCGTGGCATTTCGATTGATCCATCGTCTGGATCGAGTTGGCCGATCATCACCTTCATCAAGGTCGATTTACCCGCGCCATTGCGCCCGATCAGCCCAACACGGCTCTTGGGCGGCAGCGACGCAGTCGCGCGGTCAAGTATGGTGCGCCCGCCGAGGCGCACGGTGATACCGTTCAGATTGAGCATGGCGGCGCCTCTAGCATGGAAACGGGCTGCCTGCCAGCGCGGCGAATTACAACGCGGCGGAGCGTTTCAACCGGAAGAGCGATTCATCAAGAATGGACAGGAATCGCGAACGGTCTGCCTTTGAGAATGGCGGCGGCCCGCCAATGACGTCGCCACCCGCTCTCAGGTCGGCCATGATCGCGCGCGTGGCGATGGCCGCTCCGATCGAGCCGGCGGTAAACGGTTTGCCATTTGGTGCGATAACCTCCGCACCGGCCTTCAGGCAACGATCCGCGAGCAATATGTCGGCGGTAACAATAATCATTCCGCGATGCGCACGCTCGGCGATCCAGTCATCCGCCGCATCGAAACCTGATCCCACCACTTCTCGCCCAATCAGCGGATGGGATGGAACGCGGATGGGGCTGTTGCTGACGATAGTCACGGCTATTCCGTGACGAAACGCAACCTTGTAGATTTCGTCTTTAACCGGGCAGGCGTCAGCATCGACCAGAATGACGGGCATCGCCCCGCCTTCAATCTTCGTTGGCGATCGTAACCTTGAGGCCGTCAAGTGCATCGCTGAACGCGAGTTGGCATGACAGGCGGGAACTTTCGTCGCGATGATCAGAACTGTCGAGCAAGTCATTCTCGTCTTCGCCCATTGGGTCCACCTTGCCGGCAAAGGCCGCGTCGACATGGACATGGCATGTCGCGCAAGAGCAGCATCCGCCGCACAGCGCCAGCAATTCGTCAAATCCCGCGTCGCGGATGATTTCCATTACAGACAGGCCGGCCTGACCCTCGATTTCGTGTTCGGTGCCGTCACGTGTCGTGACGATCAACTTTGCCATTTGCCCAGTCCCCATATGTTCGTTTAGCGGTGGTTCGCGCGCTCGCTAGAGGCAAAACAAGGATTCGACAATGGGATTATCGGCAGAACAGTTAAAGGTGTCACTGGACGCCCTGTCGGAAATCGAGCCGCGCTTTGCCTCGGCTATTGCCCATGTCGGCTATCCTGAGCCTAGAAAGCGTGATCGCGGCTATGAAACCTTGCTACGAACGATTGTGGGACAGCAAGTGAGCTTTCAGGCGGCAGCGTCTGTCTGGGGCAAACTCGAAACGGCTCGAGGAGATATGACCAACCCTGACTCAATAATCTGTGCGTCATCCGATGAACTGCGTGCATGCGGGCTTTCGCGTCAAAAACAGGGCTATGCAAGAAGCCTCGCCGAGCTCGTGAAATCGAAAACGCTTGATCTGCATAACCTGCCAGCAAGCGACGAGGACGCGATAAAGCTCCTCACCGAGGTCAAAGGCATCGGTCGCTGGTCAGCCGAAATTTACCTGCTGTTCGCCGAAGGCAGGCCGGACATCTGGCCAGCGGGCGATCTTGCAGTGCAGATCGATGTCGGCGTGATCATGGGCTTGCCGGATCGGCCCAGCGAAAAACAGGTTAGGGAAATTGGCGAGGCCTGGCGCCCGTATCGAGGAGCCGCTGCCGTTTTCGCCTGGCATCATTACAAGACGCCGGGAATTTAGAACGACGGAGCCGGTTCGGGTATCGTCTGCGCTCGGTCCGTTGATGTGATGGCTGCTGCTTCGAGCAAATCAAGAGCACGGTGCGCCTCGACGTAGCGCCGCGCCATGATGATCCACGCCGCTGCCCTATCGCGATTGGGCAGCCGAAGCACTTCGATCAGGGCGAGATCGACTCGGCCACTGTCAACCAGCTGCGCGGCACGTAACGTGCGCGCAGCCGGATCGGGTGAAGCAGTGCCGGACTTGCGTACCACAAAGACACCGGAGAATCCCTCTTTCACGCCAGCCCACCAGCCTTGATCCGGCGCGCCGCGGGCCAATTCAGGCCCAACGGCATTTAGCCCCGCGCGCAGTTGGTCCAATGTGGCCGGTTGCCGTGCGGCCGCGATAATGGTCCCAACTGCACGGGGTTGGGCGACTCCGAAGCGCTCGGTCAAAAGGCCTTCGACATAGCCGAGTCCGAGCCCGCGATCGATCGCGCGTCGTGCCGCAAAGGTGACGAGCAAGGCTTCGGCACGAGTCGAACCGGCCCCAGCAGAATTCTCGGCAGCTTCAAGATGCGCCATACGCGCCTCGATCGATGCCATACGCGAAGCAAGATCGGGTGTTGTCACCACCGGGGCGGGAACCGGCGCTATCGCTGCTGACCCTTTGTAAGCGAGGTTAGGCGTTTGTAAATCTGACGATCCGAACAGCCAATGGCGTGCGCCATCCCAACGCGAAAGACCCCAGCCCATTGCCGCAATTCCGGCAATGAATGCGATCCCAAGAACTAGCACAAGCGATCGCAGTGATCGCGGCTTGCGCGGCAGTTGCGACGCGGCGCTTGTATCTAATACCATCAGGCGATCCTGTTTTCCTCTAGCGACACAGACGTGCCGCTTCATTCAACAAGGCTTCATCGCGCGGTTCGGATGCAATCGCAACCTCTTCCCATCCCGCGCCAGCAGCTTCTGCTGCATTGGCACTGATCGCAACCAGTGCGACCTTGGCTCGCTGGGCCATTTCGACCAGTTCGGCCAGCCTTGCCCCTGCGCGTGGCGAATGAATGAGGACAACCGGGCCTTCAGCAATGATCGGCGCCAGTTCAGCGGGCGGTGCCACCGGATCGGCGGAATAGACGATACAGCGATCAATCACGATTCCGTATGGATCGAACGGACGGACATCCGCTCCACAGACATGCAGCAAGCGGTGCAGGCCAAGAGTCGCGATTTTGCCGACCAGTCGCGTAACATCGCTATCTCCTTCGACAACCGAGAGGAATCCGGCGTCGCGCGCCAAGCTTGCCGTGACGCCACCGACCGCAAAAGCCGGGAGATTCGCAAAACGCTTCAGGTCAGGCCCTGCAAGCCTTAAGGCGCTTGCGCTGGTAAGAAGCACGCCGACATAGTCCGCGGGATCGGGAGCCGTCCATGAGAGCGGCCGAAGCGCGAAAAGTGGAACGGCCCGCACATCCAGTTCAAGTGCGCGAGCGCGTGCCACTGTATTTGCGTTGCCGGGCTCCGGACGGACAATGAGGAGCGGCCGGGTCACGCTTTGAAGACCGCACGAATGGCAGTGTGAGCGCGCGCCAACATCGACCGGCCCAACGCCGCAGGAGCGTCGCTTCCCGGATTGAACAGGGCCTCTCCGCGTTCAACCTGGCCCCCATCGGGCGCATATATTTCCGCACGCAGACTGATCATGTTTCCCTCTATCGCCGCAAGGGCCGCAACAGGAGAACGGCAGTCGCCCGCCAATCCTAAGAGCAGCGCACGTTCCGAAAATACGCATGAATAGGTTGGATCGCAGTTAATCGCACATAGCCAGTCGCGCACGCGTTTGTTATCGGCCAAGACTTCAATTCCGATCGCTCCCTGTGCGGGCGCCGGGAGGAGGATTTCGACTGGAATGGCAGTGCCGACATCACGCATCTCCAGCCGGTCCAACCCAGCCGCCGCAAGGAGGGTTGCGTCGATATCTCCACGCGCGAGTTTGGACAGCCGTGTCTGGACGTTACCGCGCAGCAGCGTGATTTCAAGATCTGGCCGTAGGCGCAAGACCTGTGCCTGACGGCGTGGTGCGCTCGTTCCAAATCTTGCCCCTTTCGGCAATCCGTCAATGCTTGTGGCGCCCACCAGTCGGTCACGGACATCGGCTCGCGGGAGCATTGCGGCGATGGTCAATGCATCAGGGCGGATCGTTTCTACGTCCTTCATTGAATGGACGGCAAGATCAATTTCGCCAGCCAGAAGTGCCGCGTCGAGCTCCTTGGTCCAAAGCGCCTTGCCGCCTACCTCAGCAAGCGCCCGATCCTGGATCCGGTCTCCACTTGAAACAACAGGGACCAGCATGATTGCGTCGGCGTCCCAGCCATGCGCCACGATCAGCCGTTCACGAACCATATGCGCCTGGGCAAGCGCCAGGGGCGATCCGCGTGTCCCGAGACGCAAGGGTTTGTCTGGGTTGGCCATCGCGGCTTGTGCTAACGGCACTGACGGCTAGAGGGAAGCCCATGGCGGTCATCCTGGGCATAGAATCGAGTTGTGACGAAACGGCTGCCGCGCTGGTAACGAGTGGCCGGGACGTTCTGTCGCATCGTCTTGCTGGGCAAGAGGAAAATCACCGGCCCTTTGGCGGGGTGGTTCCCGAAATCGCAGCGCGGGCCCATGTCGAGGTATTGGCGCCGTTGATCGAGGCCGCTCTCGCGGACGCCGGCATGACACTCAGGCAAGTGGATGCCATCGCCGCCACTGCGGGGCCCGGCCTGATCGGCGGGGTGATGGTCGGTCTTGTGACAGCCAAAGCGCTTTGCCATGCCTCGGGCAAGCCATTGATTGCCGTCAACCATCTGGAAGGCCATGCTCTTTCGCCGCGTCTGGCAGATGCCTCACTACAGTTTCCCTACCTCTTGCTGCTGGTGTCAGGCGGACATTGCCAGTTGCTGCTGGTATCCGGAGTTGGATGCTATCGGCGGCTTGCCACAACGATAGACGACGCAGCCGGAGAGGCTTTTGACAAGACAGCAAAAATGCTTGGGCTGGGTTTCCCCGGCGGTCCGGCGGTCGAGACCAGCGCTGCAACTGGTGATGCAAATACTGTATCGTTACCCCGGCCATTATTGGGTAGCACAGAACCTCATTTCTCGTTCGCCGGTCTGAAAAGCGCAGTGCTGCGCGCCCGAGATTCGCAGCGCTACCGGATTGAAGATATTGCAGCGGCGTTCCAGCAGGCCGTGATCGATTGCCTTGTCGACCGGACAGCTCGCGCAATGGACGTGGCGCCAGAAGCCACTGCGCTGGTTGTAGCAGGCGGGGTCGCGGCCAATCGCTCGATTCGAGGTGCGCTTGAAAAACTCGCCAAACACCGAGGCCTTCCCTTTGTCGCACCACCGCTCTGGCTTTGTACGGATAATGCCGCAATGATCGGCTGGGCCGGCGCGGAACGCTTTGCAGCAGGCCTGACCGATGGGCTTGATTTCGAGGCACGGCCGCGTTGGCCGCTCGACCCCGATGCTGAAAAGGTGCGCGGCGCAGGAGTGAAGGCATGAAGACAGGCGTGATCGGCGCAGGGGCTTGGGGCACGGCATTGGCGCAGGTGCTGGCTGCCGATGGCGAACCGGTGACGTTGTGGGCGCGCGAACCAGAGGTGCTGGCTAAGATCAATGAAAATCATGAAAATGAACTGTTTCTCAAAGGCATCCCGCTTTCTCCTCTGATCCATGCGACCAGCACATTTTCGGACCTGTCCGATTGCGATGTTCTCCTGCTGGTTACGCCTGCCCAGCATCTGCGTGCTGTGCTGGTTGGCGCAATGGTCGGCAAGCGACCGCTTGTCCTTTGCGCCAAGGGCATGGAAGCCGAAACGATGCAGCTCATGTCCGAGGTCGCGCATGAAGCCTGCCCGGAGGCCCCGATTGCGGTGCTGAGTGGGCCGACATTTGCTCATGAAGTCGCGCGTGGCCTGCCGACAGCCGTCACTTTGGCCTGCAAAGATGCTGATCTGGCCGGGATGCTTGCCAATCGCCTCGCGCACGCCCGTTTCCGGCCTTATTTGTCCGACGACGTTGTTGGGGCGGAGATCGGGGGAGCGGTCAAGAACGTGCTCGCCATTGCCTGCGGTGTGGTTGAGGGGCGCGGGTTGGGCCAGAACGCGCGCGCTGCCCTGATCGCGCGGGGCTTTGCGGAAATGACCCGTTTCGGGCTTGCCAAAGGCGCTCGAGCAGAAACCCTGGCAGGCCTGTCCGGGCTGGGTGACCTGGTCCTTACCTGTTCATCGACGGCGTCTCGAAATTTCTCGCTGGGCGTGGGACTTGGCGAAGGACAGGATGCGACCGCTTTATTGGCAAGTCAGCGAACAATTGCCGAAGGGGCGTTCACTGCCCCCGTTCTGCAAAGAGCAGCGCGCGCATTGGGAGTGGATATGCCAGTCGTTGATGCTGTTTGCGTTCTCCTCAAGGGACATGAACCCGTAGAGCAGGTCGTCGGCAACCTGCTCGCCCGGCCATTGCGCAGCGAGGCCTAGGTCAACGCACGCCAGACCGCCGAAAGCGCTGCCCCGCCCAAAAGGATCGATACGCCGATCCGCCAGAGCACGGGATCTATCTTGCCAAATGCACGTGCACCGAGCCAGTTTCCGGCAAGCATTGGCGGCAGAAGAATAAATGTGATCAGTACGAGTTTGGTGGTCGCCAATCCCGACAAGAAGGCCGAAAAGGTTCCGGCAATCGCCGTTGCAAAAAAGACCAGCATCATCGATGCGCGTGCCTGGTGCGGCGAAACGCCGTGGCGCAGGTAATAGGGAACAACTGGCGGGCCCGGCATTCCCGCGAAACCCGAAAGAACGCCTGCCCCCAGGCCCGTGATAATCGTGTGAGCAAGGTGAAGCGGCTTGGTGCCCCGTTTCGGAATCAGGACAAGCAGGAAGGCGCTGATCGCAATCCCGGCAATCAGGATTCGTGCCAAATCAGGGCTGATTCGCGCCAGAAGCCAAAGTCCGAGTGGTGTGGCCAGCATGGCACTGCCCGCAATAATCAGGCTTGAAGGCCGCTCGCTGTCAGCCAGGATCGTCTTTAGACCAACCGGGCCGATCAGGAACTGGAGCAGGATCGCGACGACCACGGCTTCATCCGGACGGACGACCAGTGCCAGCAGCGGCACAAGCACAATCGCCATACCGAAGCCAGTTATTCCACGAATCCCGGCTGCCGCGAAGGTCATCGCCCCCATCAGAACCATGTTGCCAGCAGGCAATTCTGAAGGGGCGAAAGGGAGGATCAAGCGCGAGAAATATTCGTATGCATCGCCTCATCCTAGGGCATGAGTACATCAATTCAAGAAGGGCCAGCCCAAGGTCATATTGTTGCGCAAGGGCAACAGTTTTCAGACAAGTAAGCGTCGCTGTCGTTTTTTCTTGTGCAATGCAATATTTTTCGCCAGACGTTCGTTGTCGCTGTCATTGCGGCCCCGAACTTCTGACCTTTTCTTGGTCAGTCTGTGTCAGAGAGGCCAAGAACAGCAACGCAGGTGGGACGACGCAACCAACCCAAAGGGGAATTTCATGCGCACGTCCTTCGGCCCGCTTGTGGGCCTTGCTCTTACTCTCGCATCCACGCCGGCATTGGCGCAGGAAGAGGCTCCGCCCGCGATCACCATTACGGGTGGGGCTACACTGGTCTCCGATTATCGCTTCCGCGGCATTTCACAGACCGACAAGGATTTTGCTGTCCAGGGTACATTCACCATTTCTCACCAGTCCGGTTTCTACGCGACGGTCTGGGGTTCTTCGATCGACGATTATGTCGCCGGTGGATCGGACCAGGAAATCGACCTGATTGCCGGGTTCAAGAAGAGCTTTGGTGGAACGACCGTTGATGTCGGCGTTCTCTATTACTACTATCCCGGCGCGGAAAAGATCGTCCCTGGCTATGATAGCGACTTCTTCGAACCCTATATCGGTATCTCGCACACGTTCGGTCCTGTAACAGGCAAGGTCAGTGCAGCCTATGCGCCAAAGGCAAGCGCGCTTTCCGTAGGCGCCGGCAAGGAAGACAGCCTTTACCTCGCATTGGATCTTTCGGGCGGGATTCCGAACACTCCGCTCGCCATTTCAGGCCATCTGGGTCACAGCTATGGTCCAAGCTACCTGACCATCGGCAAAGGCTATACCGACTGGAACGTCGGCGCGACCTACACCTGGAAGAATCTCGTGTTCGGGGTGTCCTATGTGGATACCAACAAGGCGCTGATCAGCCCGAGTGGCAAGAATATCAGCAAAGGCGGTGTTTTCGGTTCAGTCGGCGTGGTGTTCTAGCGACCGGAACGCCATGTTTGGCCGGGAGAGGCCGGGGCAGTGAAAACCGCCCCGGCCTTTTCTTTGAAGCCTATTGCGGCGTCGATGCCTTGGCTTGGGCCCCGTCACCTTCAGGTGCGGCAATGATGTCACGTGTGACCGAACCCTTGTCGACCACGTCAGTCGCCGGATCGCCAGCGTTTGAGCGGATTCCAGGCTGGGCGCGGTTGCCACCGGCTGCGGTAACAGCAGCGCCTTCAACCGGGCTGCGTGCAGCCTGGCCGCCGAACATGGCCTGAAGCGCCTGGGTCGACGAATCGGCTTCCTGTGGACGCGGTGCGCCGGGGGCAGGGGGCACAAGAGCAAAATCGGGCGGGACGACAAGGGGAGCCGCACGCGATACGGCAAATTCATCGGGCCGGTTGCGGCCAAAAACTCCGCTCGACGTGCCACAGGCGGACAGCAGGCTCAACATAGCGCCCGCAACAATCAGTTTACGCATTCTCATTCTCCGCCTTTGGTTTCCGGTCACGCACCAACAGGGCGCGCGCCAGCAGGATCAATACACCTATCGTAATCGCAGCGTCGGCAACATTGAAGACCAAAAAGGGTCTGAATTCGCCAAAATGCAGATCGGCATAGTCGACGACATGTCCGAAGCGGACCCGGTCGAGCAAATTGCCGACCGCGCCGCCAAGGATTAATCCCAAACCGAGCACATCCGTCCGGTTGGTTTCGCGCCAAAGCCAGCTCGCGACAAACACGCTGATCCCGCCGGTCAGCGCGACCAGACCCCAGCGCATCGCATTGCTTTCGGCGGTCAGCATGCCAAGCGAAACGCCGTAGTTGTGGACCAGCGTGAGGCTGAAGATCGGCAAAAGGTAATGAGAATCGCCTTCCATCACCAGGCCGAACGGTCCGGTGACAAGATACTTCATCACCTGATCGACCGTGAAGATGGTGAGCGCGAGCAAAAGGCCGTTGCGGCGGGGGTTCATCACTTATCCTCCCTAAGTCGAAGGCTTGG
>JANNLW010000078.1:0-9747 GCA_031397145.1 Sphingomonadales bacterium
GATCATCGCCGCCAACCACCCCAGCCTGCTCGACGCGATGCTCGTCGTGGCGCGGGTGCCGCGCGGCACGCCCTCGCCCTCACGCAGTCCGACAACCACGGAAGCACCCGGTGCGCGCGCGATGGCGCGGGTGAAATCGAATGAAAATGCCGAATGTTTTATATCGGTTCCCGCCATGCTTGTGCGATCCTGATCGTCGGGCCGCCAAGTTCATTCCAGCGGAACAGTATCACGTGCCAGCCGCCGGGAATTTCTCTCGAAGGATCGATGATCCCATCCGCGCCGATCGAACGCGCAGCATCTGCATTGTCCCAGCTTGGCGGACGCAGCCCCTCAAGCGTCAGCGGACGCCAAGGCGCGTTGGAAAGCCTGCGGTCAATACCCAGCGCCGCGCACGCTTGCTCGTCACGCTGGTCGAACACTAACGCTTCGTCCACTTCAAGTGCCACCACGAGTCGCCTTGCGCCGTCCATATCCGAGTTGAAATCGGCCACGAACCTTGCCCAGCCGGGATCCACGGTCATGTACAGCGCGGGTTGACCCGGCGCATGGTAACGGCCTGAACGATTGGGAGGCGGTGGATCGAGAATGCGATCAGCAAATTCGGCCTTGATGGCACGATAGAACCGGCCCTCGATACGCTGCAGCGGAATGCCATTCATCCCTTCTTCAAATGCCGCCGCCCCAGAAGTTCGGCGATCTGGACGGCGTTCAACGCGGCACCTTTCCGAAGATTGTCCGAAACGCACCAGAGTGCGAGTCCGTTTTCCACCGTCGGGTCTTCCCGTACCCGGCTGACGAAGGTCGCATAATCCCCAACACATTCGACGGGCGTGACGTATCCGCCATCCTCGCGCTTGTCGATCAACATGACACCAGGTGCCTCGCGCAGGATGGATTGCGCCTTCTTTGCCGAGATTTCGTTCTCAAACTCAATGTGCACGGCTTCGCTATGGCCAACAAAAACAGGCACGCGCACGCACGTAGCGATAACCTTGATCTTGGGATCGAGGATTTTCTTGGTCTCAACGACAAGCTTCCATTCTTCGGTCGTTGAACCGTCATCAAGGAAGTCCCCGCAATGCGGAATGACGTTGAAGGCGATTTGCTTCGTAAATTTCTTGGCCTCGGCGCTGTCACCCACAAAAATATTGCGTGACTGCTCAAACAGCTCGTCCATGCCTTCCTTGCCCGCGCCCGACACCGATTGGTATGTCGCGATATTCACACGCTTGACTGTCGCATAATCATGGAGAGGCTTCAGCGCGACGACAAATTGCGCCGTCGAGCAATTCGGATTGGCGATGATGTTTTTGCGCTTATAACTGTCAATCGCATCCGGATTCACTTCGGGTACAACGAGCGGGACGTCCGGATCCATCCGGTAAAGGGAACTATTATCGATCACCACACACCCGGCGGCGGCGGCAATCGGGGCGAACTTCTTCGTCGCTTCTGATCCGATCGCAAACAGGGCGATATCCCAACCCTTCCAGTCGAAATGCTCGATATTCTGGACCTTGAGCATCTTGCCGGTTTCGCCAAATTCGATTTCCAAGCCTTGCGACCGTCCGGACGCAACCGCCGCGATCTCGTCGATCGGAAACTCGCGCTCCGCCAAGATGTTCAGCATTTCGCGGCCCACATTCCCGGTGGCACCAGCAACAACAACACGATAGCCCATAGTCAGTCTCTTTCAGTCAAAAGAAAGGGCCGGAACCCTGTGTGGATCCCGGCCCTTTCGGTCATTCGTTTTGTTCAAACGCGCGGGATCAGGCTTCTTCGGCCGGAGTTTTTGCAGCGTCGGTAATTCGCGTGTCACGACGTTCGGCGATACGCGCCGATTTGCCGCGGCGACCCCGGAGATAATAAAGCTTGGCACGACGCACGGCGCCCTTGCGGACGACTTCGATGCTGTCGATGTTGGGCGAATAGAGCGGGAAGACGCGTTCCACGCCTTCACCGAACGAAATCTTGCGAACCGTGAAGTTCGATCCCATGCCCTTGTTCGAACGCGCGATGCACACGCCTTCATAGTTCTGGACGCGGGTGCGTTCGCCTTCAACCACGCGCACGCCGACTTTCAGCGTATCGCCCGGGCGAAAGTCGGGAACTTTCTTGTCTGCGGTTAATTTTGCGATCTGTTCCGCTTCGATCGTCTGGATGAGGTTCATGCCCCATTTGGTCCTTTATTCTTCCGCCGCGCGCCAGAGGCAGACTGAACCCGAGCACCGACATGGCGCTCCCAAAGGTCCGGTCTGCGTAACCGTGTATCGTCTTCTGCCTGTTGTTTCCGCCAGGCCGCGATCTTCGCATGATCCCCCGATCGCAGCACTTCGGGGATCGTGCACCCTTCCCACTCAGCAGGTCGGGTATAGTGCGGATATTCCAGAAGTCCGTTTTCAAAGGACTCCTCGAAACCGCTAGAAGCCGCGCCCATTACGCCGGGAAGCAGGCGAATGCAAGCGTCGAGAAGCATCAGGGCCGCGGGCTCTCCGCCCGACAGGACGATGTCGCCCATCGAGACCTGTTCGATCGGCCGGGCTTCGAAAATCCGCTCGTCGAATCCCTCGAAGCGACCGCACAGGATGGTCACACCAGAGCCGCTGGCGAGGTCGCGGATGCGGGTCTGGGTGATCGGGGTTCCCCGCGGGGTCATGGCGAGGATGGGGGCATCTGGGAAAGCTGCGAGGGCGTGGTCCACGGCGGCCGCAAGAACATCCGCGCGCAGAACCATCCCTGCCCCACCACCTGCTGGGGTGTCATCAACCGTGCGATGCTTGTCGGCGGCGAAATCGCGGATCTGGATGGGATTGCAGGACCACTTTCCTTCCTCCAGCGCGCGTCCGGCGATTGAGATGCCAAGCGGGCCGGGGAACATCTCCGGATAGAGAGTGAGGATTTGGGTGCGGAATGTCATGTGACGAATACCGCGTCAATCACGATACGCTCGCCCCATTCGAGCACAGCCTCGGGCTTCATTGGGACCATGAAGCGTTTTCCGTCCGGACGTTCGACTTCGATCACGTCGCCCGCGCCGAAATTCTCGACGGCAACGCAGACACCCAACGCCTCGTTTTCAGTCGAAATACAAGACAAGCCAACCAGATCCGCATGATAATACTCGCCTTCGTCCAGAGGCGGAAGGGCTTCGCGAGGGACGGTCAGTTCGGTTCCGCGCGCGGCTTCGGCGGCGTTGCGATCCGATATTTCGGCAAAGCGCACAATCGCGCCATTGTTGCCGGGGCGCAGGCTCTTGAGCGTCAGCTTGCCGTCATTGAAGCTGTTGTGCACAGTCAGGCTGTCCAGCCCTTCGGTAAACAACTTCAATCGCACCTCCCCCGTCACTCCGTGCGCGCCAATAATGACGGCAAGGGTGACGGGGCGGCGTGCCAAGGCTTAACCCTCGGCCTTTTCCTCGGTTGCTTGTTCGGCAGCCGGTGCTTCTTCAGCCGCTTCAGCGACGGGGGCTTCTTCGGTCTGAGCCTCAGCCGCAGGCGCTTCCTCGGCAGCGCCTTCGACTGCCGGAACTTCCTCAACCGGAGCGACTTCCTCGGCTACCGGGGCTTCTTCAGCTGCAGCTTCGACAGGGGCGGCTTCCTCGGCTGCAACTTCAACCGGGGCTTCTTCCGCCACAGCTTCGGCAGGTACTTCTTCAGCAACTTCCGGCTCAGGCTCAGGCGCGGGTGCTGCAGCGGCTTCGGCGGCTGCAACCTTGGCAGCTTCAGCAGCTTCCGCCGCAGCTTCAGCCTTCTTGGCCAGTTCTTCGACGCGTTCGACGGCCTTTTCGCCGGGCTTGCCCTTGTTCGGGTTGTTGCGGGCCGCACGCTCACGCAGGCCAGCGACGTCGAGGAAACGGGCCACCCTGTCCGTTGGCTGTGCGCCAACGCCCAGCCAATGCTTGGCGCGATCGGTGTCAAGCGTCACGCGCTTGGCATCGTCCTTGGCGAGGAGCGGATTGTAGGTTCCGATCTTCTCGATGAAGTTGCCGTCACGCGGCGAACGTGCGTCCGCGACCACGATCCGGTAATAGGGGCGCTTCTTGGAGCCACCACGCGACAAACGAATTGAAACTGCCATTTTCTTGCTTTCCTTGTGTTAACCGATTGAACTGAAATTATTTCCTGAACATTCCGGGCGGCAAGCCGGCCATACCTCCCGGCATGCCTCCGCCACCACCCATCAAACCGCCGAGCCCGCCGCCCTTGCCGAGAAGCGCGCCCAAACCCTTCATCCCGCCCATTTTCCGCAAGCGCTTCATCGCCGAACCCATTTCCTGGTGCATCTTGAGCAGCTTGTTCACTTCCTGGACGGTTGTGCCCGAGCCATTGGCGATGCGGATCTTGCGCTTGGCGTTGACCAGTTCGGGCTTGACCCGCTCCTTTGGCGTCATCGAGCCAATCATCGCATCCATGCGTATCAGGATGCGGTCATCCATGCCCGACTGGGCCATGGCCTGCTGCGCTTTCTTCATGCCTGGCATCATGCCCATCAGCGCGCCCATGCCGCCCATGCGTCGCATCTGGCCGAGTTGCGAGCGCAGATCGTTCATGTCGAACTGGCCCTTGGCCATTTTCGCGGCGAGTGCTTCGGCCTCATCCTGCTGGATCGTTTCGGCTGCGCGTTCGACGAGGCTGACGACGTCACCCATCCCGAGTATGCGACCCGCAACTCTTTCTGGATGGAAAACATCAAGGCCTTCGAGCTTTTCGCCCGTGCCGACGAACTTGATCGGCTTGCCGGTGACGGCGCGCATCGAAAGCGCCGCACCGCCGCGCGCATCGCCATCCATACGGGTCATGACGATACCCGTGACGGCCACCTGCTCGCCGAACGACTTTGCGACGTTGACGGCATCCTGACCGGTCAAGGCATCGACAACCAAAAGAATTTCTGCGGGCTCGGAAACCTGCGCAACCGCTTTCATCTCGTCCATCAACTGGGCATCAACATGAAGACGGCCCGCTGTATCGAGCATCAGGACGTCGAAGCCCTGCAACTTGGCCGCCTGCATCGCGCGCTTGGCGATATCCACTGGCTGCTGGCCCGCGACGATAGGCAGGGTGGCAACACCGACCAGTTCGACCAGGACAGCCAACTGCTCCTGCGCGGCGGGACGATTGACGTCGAGCGACGCCATCAGGACTTTCTTGCGGTCCTTTTCATTGAGCTTCCTGGCGATCTTTGCCGTTGTTGTGGTTTTGCCTGAGCCCTGCAAGCCAACCATCATGATGATGGCGGGCGGCGCGACCGCGAGTTCAAGCTCTGCGGCTTCACTGCCGAGCATCTCGACAAGCGCGTCATTGACGATCTTGACGACCTGCTGGCCCGGCGTAATTGACTTCAGAACCGACTGGCCAACGGCCTTTTCAGTGATGCTGTCTATGAAGGAGCGGACGACAGGAAGCGCGACATCGGCCTCAAGCAGCGCGACCCGCACTTCACGCATCGCCTCACGAACGTCAGATTCATTGAGCGCACCACGGCCGCGCAGCTGGTCAAAGACCCCGCCCAGCCGATCGCTCAAACTCTCGAACATCCGTTCGCTCCATACTCGAATGGCCCAAAACACAAAGCGCCGGCGGACGAAAACTCGTCGGCCAGCGTCGCCCTCGGGCGGCCAATGCCACACTTTCCAACTGAAAAGCAGATGCGCGGCTAGCGGCTGGCCCCGCAAACGTCAACCATAAGGGGCAAAGATTTGCTCTTAACCGCTTTTTCACCTGATTGATTTAGCTTGGCGCCTTGCAGTTTCAGCCTCGGGAACAATCAAAAGTGCCAACCAGCATCAAGCGTGAAGAGGCGATGAGCCAGACTGCAGCACAGTCAGCCCAGAAGGACATTTTTACTGGCGCAGTCGTAATCGCGGCGATCATAATGTTCGTCGGAACCGGGACATCTGTCCTGACGTCCACTCTCGACATGATTTCCGGTGTTGGCGGTGGAACCGACCGCACTCTGACCATTACCCTCATCCTCAATATCGCGCTGATCCTTTTCGGCTGGCGGCGCTACAATGACCTTTCCCGCGAGGTTGAAGAACGAAAGGCTGCTGAAGAACGCGCACAAACGCTCGCCTTGCGTGATCCCTTGACCGGCTTTCACAATCGTCGTTCGCTCTCTGAAAACGGGGCGGATATGCTTTCCAAGGCCATTCGCCGCGACAAATCAATGGCCATGCTGATGCTCGACCTTGATCACTTCAAGAACGTGAATGACGTACACGGGCATGCAATTGGTGACGCACTGTTGCGAGCGGTTGCCGCAGAAATTGCAAAGCTGATGCCTCCGAATTCGCTTTCGGCCCGGTTGGGCGGAGATGAATTTGCCTGTGCGTTCGTCTTTGATATCGCCAACCGTGATGTGGTCGACCGCGTAGCGGAGGCAATAGTCACGCGGCTTGCCCAGCCCTTCGACGCTGATGGCATTTTTGCCCACATAAGCGTGTCGCTAGGCGTTGCTCACTCGGCAGAAGATTGTGAAAGCATCGATGCTCTCCTGCGTCGCGCCGATATCGCCATGTATGCAGCGAAGCATCAGGGCCGCAATCGTGTTGCCTGGTTCGATGCATCGATGGAGCATGCGCTGCAACAGCGCAACGAAACTGAATCCGGCATGCGCAATGGCATTCCTCGGGGCGAATTCGTGCCCTATTTCGAACAGCAGATCGATCTCACGACGGGGCGTCTGGGTGGCTTCGAAGTTTTGGCACGATGGGATCACCCCACTCGTGGGCTTGTTGCGCCCGACAGTTTCATTCCAATCGCGGAAGAAACGGGCATGATCGCCGACCTTTCAATTTCGATCATGCGCCAAGCCATGCTTGAAGCCAAGGGCTGGGACCAGTCACTCACTATCTCCGTCAACATATCGCCTTCACAGCTGAAGGATCCATGGCTTGCCCAAAAATTGGTCAAGCTGCTGGTGGAAACCGGCTTCCCTGCCAACCGCCTGGAAGTCGAGATTACCGAGACGTCCCTTTTTGAAAACCTCGCTCTTGCTCAGTCAATAGTTGGCAGCCTCAAAAATCAGGGAATCCGCCTTGCGCTTGACGATTTCGGTACCGGCTATAGCTCTCTGGCACATTTGCGGGCCTTACCGTTCGATCGTATCAAGATCGACAAAAGCTTCGTGACGTCGATCATCGAAAATGCCGAAAGCGCCGCCATTGTCAACGCGATTACGCGTCTCGGCGATAGTCTGGGTCTGTCGGTCACTGCAGAAGGCATTGAAGACGCAGCCATCGAGGAACGCTTGCGGCAACTGGGCTGTCACAAGGGGCAAGGCTGGTACTTTGGCAAACCAATGTCGATCGGCCAAACCCGGATGCTGCTCGCCGAACGCAACCTGCTCCCGTCGATGCGCGCAGAAGTTGCAGAAGAAGTCGCGCTCGAAAACACCCCGCGCCTGATCGAAGAAGACCTGCGCAAATCGGCCTGAATGTTCGGCGTTCGCACTTTCGCTTAGACTGCGCTAAACGCTCCGCGCTATGAAAACGCGGTTCCACAAGATGCACGGACTTGGCAACGATTTTGTTGTGATTGATGCGCGCGAATTGCCTTTGGAAATGACCGCTGCACGCGCCCATGAAATAGCGGATCGACGAACCGGTATAGGGTGCGATCAGTTGATCTTGCTCGAACCATCCAAGGTCGCAGACGCGAAAATGCGTATCTTCAATGCCGATGGTGGCGAAGTAGAAGCCTGTGGCAATGCGACACGCTGTATCGCCCTGCTCATGGACAGGCCGGCGGATATCGAGACACTTGGAGGTATTCTCCATACTGAACCCGGCGATGCCAGTGCGACCGTAACCTTGAACCCGCCTGCATTTGATTGGGAGCTGATTCCGCTCGCAATGCCAATGGATACGCGAGACATGCCGGTGAATTGGGATGTGTTGGCCCGCCCTTCAGCAGTCAACGTCGGGAATCCGCATGTAATCTTCTTCGTGCCCGATTGTGATGAGGTCGATCTCGAAACGCTTGGGCCGCTTGTTGAACATGATCCGCTGTTTCCTGAACGCATCAATGTCAACGTCGCGCACCTGTCTGGCAAGGATCATATCAAGTTGCGGGTTTGGGAACGCGGTGTGGGGTTGACCCGAGCCTGCGGTACCGGCGCATGTGCGACGGCCGTCGCAGCAATACGTGCTGGCCTCGTCCGTTCGCCTGTGCAGGTTTCGCTTGCGGGCGGAGACCTCGAGATAGCTTGGCAAGATGGCAGCACAATCCAGATGAAAGGTCCCGCAACGTACGTCTTCAGCGGCGAGGCTGATTGGGACCAGTTCGGTTGAGCGTCGAGGTTATCAGTTTCGGTTGCCGGCTGAATCTGGCCGAAGGCGAAGCCATTCGTACCCGTATGGCAGGTGAGGGCGATCTGATCGTCATCAACTCCTGCGCTGTCACCAGCGAAGCCGAGCGGCAGGCACGGCAGGCGATCCGCCGTGCGGCCAAGCGGCGCCCGGGCGCGCGGATATTCGTGACGGGCTGTGCGGCCGAAGCAAACCCATCCACTTTTGCCGCCATGCCTGAGGTCACCGCCCTGCTTGGCAATCGCGAAAAGCGCGGTGATCAGATCGAACCTGCCGTTTCAGGCATCGATCATGCCCGAGCTTTTATCGAAGTCCAGAACGGCTGCGATCATCGATGCACATTTTGCATTATTCCTTTTGGTCGCGGTGATAGTCGCTCGATTCCTGCTGGTGCAGTCATTGATGCTGTGCAGGCAGCCGTCGATCGAGGGCAACAAGAGGTAGTCCTGACGGGCGTTGACCTGACCAGCTATGGCCCTGATCTCCCCGGCAATCCGACGCTCGCCAGCCTGGTGGAGCGGATATTGAAATACGTGCCGGACTTGCCAAGGCTCAGGCTTTCATCTCTCGATTCGATCGAAATCGATGCCCAGCTTGCAGACATCCTAACCGGTGAACCTCGCATCATGCCGTATGTCCACCTATCGCTCCAATCAGGCGACAACTTGATACTGAAACGGATGAAACGCAGACACACACGCGCGGAGTCGGTTGCCTTGGTTACGCGCCTGAAGAAACTTCGACCTGATATTGCAATCGGTGCAGACATCATCGCAGGGTTTCCCACCGAGAATGCGGCCATGTTTGAAAACACGCTCAAATTGCTCGACGATTGTGACATCGTGTTTGCCCACGTCTTTCCCTTTTCGCCGCGCCCCGGCACGCCCGCAGCGCGGATGCCCCAGCTTGACCGTGCGCTCGTGAAAAATCGTGCCGAACAACTGCGCGTAGCCGCTGCCAAGAGAAGGTCACATTGGCTCAATTCCCTTGTCGGCACACATCAGCGCGTTCTCGTCGAACTTGATGGCCAGCATGGCCACGCTCCCAATTTTGCCAGCGTTGCCCTTGAACAAAGCCTGACAGGCGGCAATATGAGGGGAACAATGGTCAATGCGCTCATAACAGGTTCGGATGGCCAGGCGCTGACGGGCATCGCTTCGTGAACGACACACCTTGGCACAAGAAGCTGCTGGGTGGCTTCAGGAAGACTTCCGAACGCCTGACCGAAAACCTGACCGGGCTGGTCACAAAATCAAAGCTCGACGCAGAAGCGCTGGACGACATTGAGGAGGCATTGATTGTATCGGACCTTGGTCCTGCTACTGCAGCTGCCGTGCGTGCTCGCCTTGCTGATAGTCGTTATTATTCGTGGTCTGCCTGAGAAATCTTACTCAGAAAGAGCATCGGGGTTGGGAAAGAATGATTCGTTAACG
>JANNLW010000086.1:0-2301 GCA_031397145.1 Sphingomonadales bacterium
TTGTCGCCGTCGATATCGTCACCAGCGCCGGGCACCCGGCGATCACCGTCTTTTCGACGAGTTCATAGCTGCAGCGCGACGACAGCAAGAAGAAGCCGGATTGTGGCGTCATGCCGTCGCGGGCAAGCGCGCCGATCAGCTTGTCGAGCGCACAATGCCGCCCGACGTCCTCGCGGGTTGTGAGTATCTGGCCTTCCATGTCGCAAAAGGCTGCGGCATGTGCTCCACCGGTTGCGAGATTGAGCGGCTGGTGATTGCGGAGCGCTTCAATCGCGCGAAAAATGGCCGCGTCGGAGATGGCGGGACCGGCTTCCAACACAGGCAAGGGCCGCGCGACCTGCTCAAGATTTTCCAGACCGCATAGCCCGCAGCTGCTTTCCGAAACGCGGACCCGCACGCGTTCGATCATCGGTGCCACGCAGGTTTCGGCGATGTCGATCTTGAGCAGCCAGCCCAGATCCGTCTTGAGCGCCTCAACGCTTGTGACATCCGATGCCGCGCCAATGATCCGCTCCGAAAGCGAAAAGCCGATCGCGAAATCCTCAAGGTCGGTCGGCGTCGCCATCATGACCGCATAGCCGATCCCGTTATACTCGATGGCAATGGGTGCCTCGACGGGAACCGTCCGCGTGATCGCATGATGCGGCGCGTCGGGAAAAATGCGTTGCGCCGGGATCGCGACGCTTCCGCTCATCCCGGCTGGTGGAGCAGTGCCAGTGCGGACGCGGCGATCGGAGACAGGCCGACGCTCCCGTGCGCCTCAAGCATCGCCTTCATCCGCGGATCCCAGAACAGGCGGATGTGTTCGGCGGTTGCCTTCGCGGGTTCATCGTCATGCGTGAGGTTGGCAGCAATCTGGTTGGCCATCATCACCAGCTTTTCGGTCGAGTTCATTCGGCGGGGACCGCGTCAATCCGCCGTGAACGCTCGCTGAGGACTTCATAGTCCTCCTGCCAGTCGGTCGGGCCGTTCGAGGCGCTGATCTGCACTGCCGTCACCTTGTATTCGGGGCAGTTTGTTGCCCAGTCCGAAAACTCGGTGGTGACGACATTGGCCTGCGTCGCCGGGTGATGGAACGTCGTATAGACGACCCCCGGCGCGACCCGGTCCGTGACGGTTGCCCGTAAGGTGGTTTCGCCCGACCGCGACGCGAGCTTCACCCAATCTCCCGATTTCAGGCCGCGATCTTCGGCATCGGTCGGATGGATTTCAAGCAGGTCTTCGGGGTGCCAGATCACATTTTCCGTCCGGCGCGTCTGTGCGCCAACATTATAGTGGCTGAGGATACGCCCAGTTGTCAGGAGCAGCGGGAAGCGCGGGCCGGTCTTTTCGTCGGTCGGGACATATTCGGTAACGACGAACTTGCCCTTGCCACGCACAAAGCCATCAATGTGCATGATTGGCGAACCGTCCGGCGCTGCTTCGTTGACCGGCCACTGGAGCGAGCCCTCCTCGTCGAGCCTGTCGAAGCTGACACCTGCAAAGGTCGGGGTGAGCCGCGCGACTTCATCCATGATTTCGCTGGGATGCGTGTAGGCCCAGTCGAGCCCCATGGCCTGCGCAAGCCGCTGGGTGACCTCCCAGTCTTCAAGCCCGTTCAGGGGTGTCATCACCTTGCGGACCGGCTGGATCCGTCGCTCTGCATTGGTGAAAGTGCCGTTCTTTTCAAGGAAGGTCGAACCGGGCAGGAAAATATGGGCGTAGTTCGCCGTTTCGTTGAGGAAAAGATCGTGGACGATGACGCATTCCATCGCCGCCAGCCCCGCCGAGACATGCTTGGTGTCGGGATCGGACTGAAGAATGTCCTCACCCTGGATATAGATCGCCTTGAACACGCCATCGACTGCAGCATCGAGCATGTTGGGAATGCGCAGGCCGGGTTCCGGATCGAGCGGGACGCCCCAGTCCGCCTCGAATAGCCGCCGCGTCTCGCCGTCGGAGATGTGGCGGTATCCGGATAGTTCGTGCGGGAAACTTCCCATGTCGCATGCGCCCTGGACATTGTTCTGGCCGCGCAAGGGGTTCACGCCAACACCACGCCGCCCGATATTGCCCGTTGCCATGGCCAGATTGGCGATCGCCATGACCGTCGACGAGCCTTGCGAGTGCTCTGTCACGCCAAGGCCATAATAAATCGCCGCGTTGCCACCTGTCGCATAGAGCCGAGCGGCGGCGCGCAAATCTGCTGCAGGGACTTGCGTCACCGGCTCAAGCGTTTCAGGGGCGTTACGCTTGTCGGAAACAAATTCGGCCCAATGGCTATATTCATCCCAGTCGCAGCGTTCGCGGATGAAAGCTTCG
>JANNLW010000058.1:0-8278 GCA_031397145.1 Sphingomonadales bacterium
GATTCACCGGGCTTTCAGGAATTTGGCTTGCATCACATTGAACCCGCCTGCCGTCACTTTGGGACATGCGGAGGCTGCCAACTTCAACACGTTGACGATGCGGCCTATTCGAAATTCCTGATTGATCGGATTACGAGTGCGCTGGCCGGGCAGGGTGTTACTTCGTCTGCGTTCGATACTCCCCACATCTCGTCCGCGCATACACGACGACGCGTCAGTCTCGCGGTTGAGAGAAACAGGCGCGGCGTGCAAATCGGTTTCAACGAAGCGGGGAGCCATCGTCTGATTGATTTAGGCGAATGCCCGGTTATGCATCCATCGCTATTTGTCCTGCTCAAACCCTTGCGAATTTTGCTTGGATCTCTTTTACCCGAACGACGACGCGGCAATGTAAGAATGACTGTGGTTGATCAAGGGATCGACATGCTCCTTACCGGAGTTGAGATTGAAGGATTGGCCGCAACCGAAACAATCGGCGCGTTTGCTGTAAAACATGGGCTCGCGCGTTTGTCCGTTGACGAGGGTTTTGGCCCGACAACGTGGTGGGAACCGGAGCCGGTAACGATTACTTTGGGCAGCGTCCCCGTATTTATGCCGGAAGGCGCATTCCTTCAGGCGACCCAGGATGGCGAAAAAGCGCTTGTCGATTCCGTTCGTTCGTTCATCCAGGGAAGCAAGGCAACAGCAGACCTGTTTGCCGGATTGGGAACATTCGCGCTTTCAATAGCTGGGCGCGTGCATGCCGTCGAGGGCGCGCGCGATGCTGTTCTGGCACTCCAAGCCGCAGCCAACAAGGTGGGAAGACCGATCGCGACCGAGCATCGCGATCTGTTTCGAAGGCCATTGTCTGCCGTGGAACTCGCAGGATTTGATGCGATCATTCTTGATCCTCCCCGCGCAGGCGCGAAAGAACAAGTCGCGGAAATTGCCGCCTCGGGTGTTCCCCTTCTCGCCTATGTTTCGTGTAACCCATCTACGTTTGCGCGCGATGCACAGATCCTCATCGGCGGCGGATATCGACTGGAATTCATCAAACCGGTAGGCCAGTTCCGTTGGTCAACCCATGTGGAACTGGCCGCCCGGTTCAGACGTTAGACGGCGCAGACCACAAGGGCTGCATGAACCACAAGCATGATCAGCGCGATACTTGACAGGACAAAGATCGCAAACCTTACAGCCACGCGGTTCCACAACGCTTGTACCAAGCTGTGTGCCACTCTCAGGCCAACATAGGCCCAGGCAATTTTGGCGTTCATGCCTTCGCCTGCCCCTACGATTGCGAGGACCAGGGCGACCGCATAAAATACGGTTGGTGCTTCGTGCAGGTGGTTGTAGTTATGAGCAATCCACTGGACCTTGCCGGGGAGTACGTCATCAAGGCTTTTTCCAGTTCCGCCGACCATCTTTCCGGCGTCAAGCCCTTCGACCTTGCCCATCGCCGGTAGGCGTGTTGCATACATCCAGAGCCACATGACCATAGTCCAAGCGGCGAGTGCAACGATTGGCTGGAGAATTTCGCTTTTCATGTTCAGACCCCCAAGGTGACGCGCACGGCATTGATGGCAAGGACAAGCAGGCAGCCCGTCGACAGCATAAAGAGCCCAAGCCGAACAGGAATCACGGTATTGACCGTTGCCTGCCAGATACTGTGCACAATCCTGATGCCTGTATAGGCCCAGGCCAATGTAGCGTTCATCCCGCCACCGGCACCGGAAAGCGCCAGAACGAATACCGTCGCATAGAATATCGTCGGCTGCTCCATCAGATTCGTATAGTTGTGTGACTTCCAGTTGACGCTGGGGGGCAAAATCGCATCAAGATCCTGTCCACGGCCGCCGGGCGGGCTCGACTTGAGATCCATTCCCGACTTGGCAATCGCGGGAAATCGCGTGATCGCCATCCAGGCCAGCATGATCAGCGACCACAGCACCAATACGGCTGCGGGCGCGAGTATCGTGTTTTCCATAACCTGCTCCCCTACCTTGTTTTTATTTAGAGGGAGATGCTGCCCGAGTTTGGAAAGCTTGTCAAAAGCGATCGAATTTTAATCGAATATCGCGCCCCATTTGCGTTTGACGCGATCCTTCCAATGGCCGCGATGGTACGCATCCGATGCGAGCAGCGGCATCACCGATCCCGCTTCGGCAAACACCATCTGTTCGATACCCGTGTTGACCTTGCCCCAGCTTGCCGCTTCCTGGAGCGTGGAAGAGGAGCACGCCCCGTCGCGGACATCGGCAACTGTAATCTGCACCGCATATTTGTGCACCTGCACATCGTCATGGCCAAGAATTTCGGCACAGACGACCGTATCCTGAATGAAATTCTTTGGTACGCCACCGCCGATCATCAGTAGGCCGGTAGTCCCCGCCTTGATCTTGATTTCGGTCAACTCACGAAAATCGGCGATCGCATCGAGCACCATATAGGGCTCGCCTGCTTTGGCGCGGTCGACCTGATGCTTGACGAGGCCGAAACCGGCGGACGAATCGACAAAAGCGGGGCAAAAGATTGGCACATCGTGCTCATAAGCCAGCTTGACGAGGCTGTTGTCCTTCTTGCCATTGGCCGCGAGATATTTACCCATCTCGCGAATGAATGCGCGGCTTGAATAGGGACGCGGATCAAGGCTGTTGGCGATTTCGAGGATTGTATGATCGCAATCCTGCAATTGCTCCTCATCGATATAGGTGTCGTAGATGCGATCAATGTAGAGCGAACGCAAAGTGTCATCATCGGGCACTTCGAGCGCCTGATAGTGTTTGTGTCCGAGGCCTTCGAAGAAATCCATGTCAACAATCGTCGCGCCCGTCGCAACAATCCCGTCGATCATGTTGTTGCGCAGCAACTCAGCGTAAAGATCCATGCAGCCACCGGCCGAAGTCGAGCCAGCAATAACCAGGAAGATCGAGCAATCCTTGTCGTCGAGCATCTGATTGTAAATGCTTGTGGCGCGCCCCAGATCGCGGCTGGTAAAGCTCATCTTGCTCATGGCGTCGACAATCGGGCGGGCGTCAAAGCTCTTGATGTCGATGTGCTCGACCGTTGTGGAAAGGAGTTCGGCTTTTCGCTGGGCGTTGTTCTGGGCGGTCGTCATTTCTAAAATTTCTCCAAAACTATCTCCGCCCGCAAGGCGGACGAAGCCAGATCACGTTCATTGATTGATGAAAAGCGTTACAGCTTAACGACGTTGGACGGAAGCGCCTCTCGCAAGTCCTCAACATAAAGCGATGACATGGGTTCATCGGTCACGACATAGGTGTCGCCATTGCCAAAGCCGTTAAAGCCAGTTCTCATCGCGCAGCCATAGGCGCCAAGCATGCCGATCTCGATATAGTCTCCAGCCTTTGTGTCAGCCGGGAGCATGAACGGCCCAGCCATATGATCGGCATCGTCACAGGTCGGCCCATAAAAACTGAACGCCATGTTGCGAGCATCCGAATCGGGCTCGCGAAGCAACTGGACAGGAAATCGCCAACCCACATGGGCTGCATCATACAGCGCGCCATAAGCACCATCGTTGATGTAGAGTTCATCTTCGCGTCGCTTCTCAACCCGAACGATCAGTGACGAATATTCGGCACTCAGCGCCCGACCCGGTTCGCACCAAAGCTCTGCCGAATAGCTGATCGGCAGATCTTCAAATGACCGGTGGATCGCATCGAAATAATTCTCGAGGGCTGGCGGCTCCATCCCGGGGTAGACGCTCGGGAAACCTCCGCCCACATCGACGACATCCACCGTGACCGCCGATGCGACGATCGCCGCCCGCACACGTTCCATTGCTTCCGTATAGGCATGCGGCGTCATTGCCTGGCTACCGACATGGAAACAAATGCCAAGCGCATCGGCAATCTGGCGGGTTTCAATCAGAAGCTGGCTCAGCTCGAAGCGTTCAGCGCCGAATTTCGAGGCAAGGCTGAGTTTGGAATGCTCGGACGATACCCGGATGCGGACGCACAAGGTCAGGTCAGTCGCGCCTTTGGTCGCGCGCACTATCTTTTCCAACTCATCGAGCGTATCGAGCGAAAAAATCCGGACTCCATGTTCGAAATAGGCCACGGCGATCGCTTCTTCTGCCTTGACGGGGTGCATGAAGCAGAGTGTTGCTTTCGGCAGTTCTGCGCGGACGAGCCGCACTTCGTTCAGCGACGCCACATCAAAATGCGTAATGCCGCTGTCCCAAAGCAGGCGGATCAGATCCGGCGATGGGTTTGCCTTGACAGCATAGAGGGATTTACCCGGAAACTTCTCGGCAAAGAAGCGGGCAGCACGCCGGGCGGCATGCGGGCGGATAAGCGTGACCGGCTGGACCGGCCGCAGGGCTGTCGCTAGCCCCAGCGCGCAATGGTGCGTGTGCAATTCAAGGGACCTCCAAAGGCAATTAGTTCGATCAAGGCTGCCTTACGGTTATTGGAAGTCCCCTTGGGGCAGCGGCAGGCGGTATATGAATTGCGGCCCCCCTTGTAAAGTACAACTGCATCCGCAATTGAACGGGCATGAGCAACGCGCTGACAAAAGACAGAAAGCCCAGTTTTATGGGCGTTACGCGAGCATACGAGAAGATCTCGGCGGTCTTGCCGCCATCGCCCATTCAATCGTGCGACATTGCAGGGCGGACCGTTTGGTGCAAGGCCGAATCGCTGCAGCCCATCGGTGCGTTCAAACTGCGCGGCGCATGGCACCGGTTGACCGACCTTTCGGATACAGAGAAAGCGCGAGGTGTCGTCGCATTTTCGAGCGGGAATCACGCACAGGGCGTTGCATGGGCCGCAGCGAGACTTGGGGTTTCGGCAACGATCGTGATGCCGAATGATGCGCCTGGGGTAAAAGTGGATCGCACGCGCGCGCTTGGCGCGGATATTGTATTCTATGATCGGATGACCGAAGACCGCATCAGCATCGCGGCGCGTCTTGCCGACATACGCGGCGCTACCATTGTGCCGCCGTTCGACGACCCCTGGATCATCGAGGGGCAGGGCAGCACAGGTCTCGAGGCGCGCGACCAGCTGGGCTTCGATCCCGACATGATTGTTTCACCCTGCGGTGGGGGCGGGCTCATTTCCGGCCTCGCCTTGGCACTGCCCGAAGCGCGCGTCGTATTCGGGGAGCCTGAAGGGTGGGACGATATGTGCAGTTCGCTTGTGCATGGCGAGATCGTGCCGGTGGGCCCCAATCCGCCAGCCACTGCATGTGATGCCCTGCAGACGCTCAGGGTCTCACCCCTGACGTTCGAAGTGCTGATCGCGCGCAATGCGCAAGGCTTTGCCGTGTCAGACTCGGAGGTCGGGGCGGCAATGAAGTTCGCACATGAAAAGATGGGGCTCGTGGTCGAGCCCGGCGGCGCGGCGGGCCTTGCTGTCCTTCTCTCCGGCAAGGTCGAACCCGGCGAGCGGACATTGGTCGTCCTATCGGGTGGAAATGTGGAGCTGACGGTGTTCGAGCGAATGATCTTCTGATGCTGTCACAACCGACCTTTGACGCGATGCTCTCGATCACGATGATTGTCATTGTCGCTCTAACATGGGGCGGCATTGTGTTGCTGCGGCGCGGAAACGAACGCAAGCGGTCGGTTCTGATGCTGGTTGCGGCTGTGGTTCTGTTGGGCAATGTCCTGATCTGGTCATTGCCCTTCTGATGTTCATCGGTCAGGCAAGTGATCCAGCGTCAGCCGGATTTCCTGCAGCGTGCGCAATGTCGTTGCCAGATCATCCCTTGGTATTTCTGCGACCAAGCCCTCGAATTCCGGGCCCATCGATTCCAACTTTTCGGACTGTGCGATGCGACCGGCTTCCGTGACATTGACGGATGCGACTGCGTCCCGGCTTCCCGGCGGCGTAACTGTTACAAAACCAGCAACTTCAAGCGTCGCGATCTTGTCTGCGGTATAGGCTTCGTCTTCCTGGAACGCCCATGCAATGCCGCCAATCGTGTCGGGGCCGTGGTGATTGCGGATAAAATAATTGAGAATCCCGAAATGCCCGGCGATCATCGTATCCGAATTACTTCGCTCCAGGCGAGTTCGGGCCAAATGCTCGATAATGGCGATCTCGGTGAACAATCCAAGCAATGTGTCGGAAAGATCGTTCATGACAGGTCCTTAGCGAATGGTGGAACTCGGATCGAGGCGCATGTCTAGATATTTGTCGACCGAAGACATGAGTTCGCTCTGTTCATTCTCGAAGAAATGGTTGGCATTCCGGATTTCATCGTGATGAATCGTGATATGCTTTTGGGTACGCAGCTTATCGACGAGCTTTTGTACGGCGCCCGATGTTACCACTTCATCACCAGTCCCCTGAATGATGATTCCCGATGACGGGCAGGGTGCAAGAAACGTAAAATCATACATGTTTGCCGGCGGAGCGATTGAAATGAAGCCCTTGATCTCGGGGCGCCGCATCAGAAGCTGCATCCCGATCAGGGCGCCGAAACTGTATCCGGCAATCCATGTGGTCTGGGCTTCGGGGTGGATCGACTGCACCCAGTCGAGCGCAGAAGCGGCATCGGAAAGCTCGCCAACGCCGTTGTCAAAGGTTCCCTGGGACTTCCCGACGCCCCTGAAATTGAACCTGAGGGTCGCGAACCCGCGGCGAACAAAGGTCTGATAGAGCGACTGGACGATACGGTTGTTCATCGTTCCCCCGCCCTGAGGATGGGGATGAAGGATCATCGCAACAGGTGCGCGAGGTCGCGGCCCTGGGTTGAAACGTCCTTCAAGCCGACCTTCTGGGCCGGGGAAAATCACTTCTGGCATGAATCACTCGCAGACTTTGTTCGGGCAAGCGCACAGAACGGGCTGTGCGAACGGGATCGCGCCTATATAGGAAGGCGCATCCGTTTCGCAATCATTCCGAGCCAAGCAATTGAAAGAACGTCTCTACCTAGATCATGCCGCTACCACGCCAGTTCTTGATGTGGTGGGCGATTCGGTGCGCGATGCGTTCAAGCACTGGGCCAATCCTTCCTCGCCGCACGCTGAGGGTCGAGCCGCGCGCGCAGCGCTGGAAGACGCAAGGGAGCGTGTCAAGACTGCGCTCGGCTGGAAGCATGAACTGATCTTTACAAGCGGGGCAAGCGAAGCGCTTGCAACAGCGATTGTGCGCTCAACTTGCGATGCATGCATTGTTTCGGCGGTTGAGCATGATGCCGTGCAACGGTCTGCGCCCAATGCCTTTTTCCTGCCTGTAGGGCCAGAAGGGCAGGTTGCCCGCGACGCGCTTTACGGCAGGTTGGCAGCGCTGGGTGCGAAACAACCGCTGGTTGCCATCCAGCACGTCAACAATGAAATTGGCGTCATCCAGCCGCTTGAGGAACTTGGAAAGGTAGTGCGGGAAGCGGGGGGGATATTGTTGGCCGATTGTGCACAGTCAGCTGGAAAGATTGCACTGCCGGATGCTGATATCATCGCGGTCTCGGCCCACAAAATGGGAGGACCGCCCGGAATTGGCGCGCTCCTTATCCGCGATCTGGGTCTGATCGAGCCTTCAGGGGGCCAGGAAAAGGGATATCGGGCAGGGACCGAGAACCTGCCGGCCGCGCTAGGCTTTGCAGCCGCAGCCGAAGCCAATCGAGGTTGGCTTGCGCGTGCTGCCGATTTACGAGCGCATCTTGATGGCGCGATCGAAGCAGCAGGGGGCACTATTGTAGCCCGAAATGCCCCGCGAATAGCGACCATTGCCAACTACCGGATGCCGGGAAAGGCGGCTTCAGCTCAACTGATCCAGTTTGACATGATGGGCATTGCAATTTCGGCTGGCAGTGCCTGTTCATCAGGCGCGCTCAAGTCCAGCCGGATCCTTGCGGCTTTGGGCTGGGATGAAACGGAGGCAGCGGAAACTATTCGCGTTAGTTTTGGCCCTGACACAAGCAGGGCAGATATTTACCGGTTTATAGAGGCGTGGAAACGCATCGCTCCGTGACCATCTATCTGGATTATCAAGCGACATCTCCTATTGCTCCTGAGGTCAGTCTCGCAATGCGGCCCTGGCTTGAAGAAAAGTATGCCAACCCGCATTCATCGCATGCCCTTGGCCGGGAGGCCGCTGCCACGGTTGAACTGGCTCGGGATGCGGTCGCAAGCCTACTTCCGAAAGGAGGGCGGGTCTTTTTCACCAGCGGTGCAACGGAGGCGATCAATTGGGGATTGCGATGTGCTGGCGCAGGTGGGATCATGGTTGCGGACACCGAACATGCGGCTGTACGTGACACAGCCCTTTGGCTCGCGGAATCAGGCAGGCACGTCTCATTTATTCCGGTGATGCAAGACGGACTCATT
>JANNLW010000099.1:0-1882 GCA_031397145.1 Sphingomonadales bacterium
ACGTTGCCGGGCCAGTCGTGTGCGACAAGCCGGGCGCTGCCACTATCATCCAGTTGTTTGCGAGGAAGCCCTTCTTTCGCTGCGACATCAAGAAAATGGCGAGCCAGGAAACCAACATCTTCGCCGCGCTGCCGCAAAGGCGGCAAATGGACCGGGATGACGTTCAGACGATAATAAAGGTCTTCTCGAAAGGCACTTGTCGCAATCAGCTCGAGCAGGTTCTTGTGCGTGGCCGCAATGATGCGGACGTCCGCACGAATAGGCCGATTGCCACCTACTGTGGTGAATTCTCCGGATTGGAGGACGCGCAACAGTCGAGTTTGGGCATCCATCGGCATATCACCGATTTCGTCCAGAAAAAGCGTCCCGCCCGCAGCCTGCTCGAATCGTCCGGCCACCCGGGTTTGCGCGCCAGTGAACGCCCCGCGTTCATGGCCGAAAAGGTCTGCCTCGATGAGTTCACGCGGAATTGCAGCCATGTTCACGGCGACAAATGGTTTTGCCTTGCGAGCGCCAAGATCATGGATTGCGCGTGCAACGAGTTCTTTTCCTGTTCCAGACTCGCCCAAAATCAAAACCGAGAGATCGTTGGGAACCACGCGGGCTATAGTGCGGTAAACATCCTGCATGGCAGGTGACCGGCCAATTAGCGGAAGACCCCCATTGTCATCCGCCGCCAGCGCGGACGCGGATTGGCCTTTCTTTCGGCGCAAGCCGTCTCTGACCGCACGGCAGAGTTCATCAAGGTCAAACGGCTTTGGCAGATATTCAAAAGCACCCTGCTCGGTTGCCCGGACTGCCGTAGAAAGCGTGTTTTGCGCGGAAAGCACGATAATCGGCATTTCCGGCCAACGCGCGAGAATCGACGGAACATTGTCCAACCCATTGCCGTCGGGCAAAATGACGTCGGTAACCAGAATATCGGGAGCAAAACTCTCCAGCAAGAGAGCCTGTTCTGCAACGGATGCAGCGGCAGCAACCTGATGCCCTTCACGTCGAAGGGCTTCTGAGACGACGGTGCGAATGGCCTGGTCGTCGTCAACGAGAAGGATTCGTCCGGTCGTCATACCCCCTCCCTTTCCGCCCGTTGTAGCAAGAGACGGAACACTGTCATTTCGGGATCGCCCTCGCGTGCATATTGTATGATTCCACCCATATCGCGCACCAGTTTGTCGGCGATTGCGAGTCCGAGGCCACGGCCCGATTTCTTGGTCGAAACGAACGGATCGAACATGTCGTCTGCCAGATCTACAGGCGCGCCTGGACCATCATCGATCACGCACAACTCAATGGGCAGCGAGCGTTTGCCTTTTTCAGCATCCGCAGCAAGCGATACGCCCTGCCGGTACGCCGTTGTGATGCGAACTGTCCTCACTTCGCCTTCAACGGCAGTTTCTGCGGCGTTTTTCAAGAGGTTAAGAAGAATCTGGACGAGCGAATCACGATGGACAAGTACCGGCGGCAACGAGGGGTCGTAACTGTCGACAATTTTCAGACCTGCGCCAAAACCGCTCTGGGTTAATTGGCGCACATGATCGATGATTTCGTGGATATTGTCAGGAGCCGGCAGACGCGGACGCGTATCCGTAAAGCCTTCCATCTGGTCAAGAAGGGCCGTAATACGATCAACTTCGGTGCAGATCAGCTTGGTCATCCGGCTTTCATCTGCGCTTGCCCTGTTTTCAAGCAATTGAGCCGCACCGCGAATACCTGAGAGCGGATTCTTGATTTCATGCGCCAGCATTGCTGCAACACCAACAGCACTTCGCATGCCGCCAGCTCTCTCAAGCCGGTGGCCCATTCTGTAGGCCGAGGCTGCGGTATGGATTGCGACAAGCCGCCAACCGCGCCAATCGGCAAACGGCGTCACAACGAAATCAGC
>JANNLW010000137.1:0-6798 GCA_031397145.1 Sphingomonadales bacterium
CTTGGCTGGCGCTGGGCGTCAACCTGTTCAATCTTCTGTTCGAGCCCTTGGGAAGATGGAGCTGGTTGCAAGGCGCCCTGCGGATGCTGATCAAGGATTAGCATTTCGATAGACTTTCGCTTCGTTAACGTTGCAGGTCCCGTGACCAGCCAATGGCCGCAATGTTGTCGTAAGCCGACCTACGAGCCGTCGTCTTTGGCCAGAATCTGGGTAACACCGAGCACAATCAGCGACTGCCCGCCAAAATAGAGCCCCCATATCCCGAAGCCAACCCACGCCGCACCCTCCAGCGGACCCAGCCGCGCGAAGATCAGCAGGTCCGAGGCGAGGAACATCATTGCGCCGATGCCGGTGCAGTAACGCGGGAAGCGGCTGATCCAGGCCGCGGCGGCCATGGCGGCGACGAAGGCGGTGTAGATGCCGATCATCGGCCGGTCCTCGAACGGCACCGAAAATACGGCGATCAGCACGCCCAACGGGAGGACAATCGTCGCCAGCCACTTCTGGCTGAGTGTCAAAACGCTCCGTCGGTTGCGCAGGTAGAGCGCAATCGCCGCGACATGACCGAGGATGAACGCGACCGCGCCCGCCGTCATCCCAATAGCATCGAGCAGCACATCTCCCAATGCGCCGAACGCCATGACCAGCGCGATCAGCCAGCCATCGGTGCCGCGCGCCTGAAGCATGGAAAAAAGCGCCAGCAACCCAACGCCGGCGCCCTTCCAAAGGACGGACAGCGGTCCGGACAAGCCCGTCGCGACGACAAACAGATAACTGATTCCCGTGATCACTGCAGCGATCAGGATCAGGCGCCCAAGCGAACCAGGCTGCTGCATCGCGTCTTCCCCTCGCCTTTTCCTTGGAAAGGCCATAACGCCAATCTTGTTGCGTCGCCAAGGGTTTCAGGGTCCCGAAACGGCGATCAGTAATACTCGAGAGGAGAGACTCAATGTCCACCAGACTATTCGGAACCCTGATCCTGACCCTCGCGGCGGCTGCAGCGACGTTCGGTCTGCTGGCAACCCTCGGCCCGGACTGGACGCAATTCGCGCCCGCCACATGCCTTGCGACCCATTGCTTCTGTGAAACGCCGCGCGACGGCGCGCTGGTGCTCCAGCCCTCGAACAGTTGGTCGTCATTCGGCTTTGTCATCATTGGAATCTGGATTGCGCTGGGCAATTTCCAGCGTGCGGACGGCCGATCGTCCGCCTTTACCGACCTGCCCGCCGTCTGGTTCGGCCTGACCGCGATTGTCATCGGCGTTGGAAGCTTCCTGCTTCACGCGACCCTGACGCTATGGGGCCAGTTTTTCGATGTACTCGGCATGTATCTGACGAGTGCCTTCCTGATTGCCTATGCCGTTCATCGCTGGCGTGGCTGGAGCGGCAGAAGGGCAATTGCGCTCTATCTCTTGCTCTGTTCTGTCCTGATCGGCTTCCTGATCGCCATTCCCGAAACGCGGCGCTGGCTGTTCGCGGTCGTATTGGTTGCAGCGATCATCATCGAACTGGGCTTTGCACGTCCACGCCGTCCGCATGTCGAGCTGCGCTGGTTCCTCTACGGGATTGGCCTTCAGGCGACGGCCTTTGCGATCTGGATCCTCGACCTGACCGGCATCTGGTGCAATGGCACCGATCTCGTCCAGGGACATGCCGTCTGGCACCTGCTCAATGCAGCGGCGCTTTATTCCAACTATCTCTATTATCGGAGCGAACGCGCCTAATCATGACGCATCAGGTTCACATCATCGGCGGCGGCCTTGCCGGATCGGAAGCAGCATGGCAGCTTGCCGAGGCGGGGCTCAAGGTTCGTCTTTCGGAAATGCGCGGCATCGAAGGCACGGCCGCGCACAAGACCGACGATCTGGCCGAACTGGTCTGCTCCAATTCCTTCCGGTCAGACGATGCAACGAGCAACGCCGTTGGCCTGCTTCACGCTGAAATGCGGGCGATGGGTTCGCTGATCCTGCGCGAGGCGGATAAGCACCGTGTCCCTGCCGGGTCGGCACTGGCGGTCGACCGGGATGGCTATGCAGCAGGCGTGACGGCTGCAATTGCAGAGCATCCCAATATCGAACTGGTGCGTGAGCGGGTGGACGTTCTGCCTCACGGCCCGGCGATCATTGCCACTGGGCCATTGACCGCAACATCATTGGCAGCTGCCATTGCGGCCGAGACAGGAGAAGAGGCGCTGGCCTTTTTCGATGCCCTCGCGCCGATTGCCTATCACGAGTCCATCGACATGGATGTCGCGTGGATGGCCAGCCGCTGGGATAAGGGCGATACCAAGGATTACATCAACTGCCCGATGGACAAGGAGCAATACCTTGCCTTCATCAATGCCGTGCTGGCCGGCGAAAAGACCGAGTTCAAGGAATGGGAAGCCAGCACGCCCTATTTTGACGGCTGCATGCCAATCGAGGTCATGGCCGAACGCGGGGTTGATACGCTCCGTTTTGGTCCGATGAAGCCGGTCGGTCTCGACAATCCCAAGACGGGGCGTTGGCCCTATGCTGTCGTCCAGTTGCGTCAGGACAATGCGCTCGGGACACTGTGGAACATGGTCGGCTTCCAGACCAAGCTGAAACACGCAGAACAGGTGCGGATCTTCCGCATGATCCCGGGACTGGAAAAGGCCGAGTTTGCCAGGCTGGGCGGGCTGCACCGAAACACGTTCATCAAGTCGCCCAAATTGCTTGACGAAAGACTGCGGCTCAAATCTCTGCCAAACATCCGTTTTGCCGGACAGATTACGGGGTGCGAAGGCTATATCGAAAGCGCAGGGATTGGTTTGCTAGCAGGCCGTTTCATGGCCGCCGAACTGGCCGGGCGCGAGGTGCCCCTACCCCCGCCAACCACCGCTCTGGGTGCGCTGCTGGGCCATATTACCGGCGGTGCCGATGAAACCACCTATCAACCGATGAACGTTAATTTCGGCCTGTTTCCGCCGCTGCCGGAAAAGACGCGAAAATCCGACCGCAAGCGCGGCTATACGGATCGGGCGAAGGTTGACCTTGATAAATGGCTTGCCGTCTAGCCATCATCGTCAGCGGCATTGGTTGCGTTCGTCGTGCGCAACGAAGGCGGGCAATTGCCCTTTGGCAAAGCCTTTCGAGCGACTCTGGTGGACAGGAACTCGGATGGCGTAAGCGCTCCTGTCCGATCACGATCCGAATTGGCGAACTTCTTGGTCGCCTTCACCGCATATTCCTCAAACGAAAGCTTGCCATCGCCATCAAGGTCAAGCCGGGCGTATGATTTCCGGCGCGACTGCAAAAACTCTTCGCGGCTGACTGCACCGCTCTGGTCAGCGTCAAATCTGGAAAATCGCCGTTGTTCGCGCGTTTTTTCGCTTACTTCCAACGGCGCGGTCACATCAGTCGCCCCCAAAGCTGCTTCGGCTTCGGCCGGCACCGGTCCGATTTCGCTCTTCGTGCCTGCCAAACTTGACCAGAGAAGCGTGCCTGCCGTTGTTATCAGCAATGCCGCTATCGCGCCTGTTACATATCGCCACATGATCACCGCCCTCAATCCATCAGGCAATGAACACCCGAAAGGGCCTGTTTGGATGCAGGATCAGGACAACCCGAGCGTGAGTTCCCATGCCTGGACGATTCGGCGAGGAGACCCTGAGGGCGTCATTCGATCAACACCGCGCATTGCATCGCGTTCGGCAAATCGTGTGAGAATCGCATAAGGCCTGATTGGACGCGGCAACATGCGCGCAACGCCGACAAACCCGGTAGCTAGGCCAAGGGCGTGACGCGCAAGGACGGGATCGGCACAATAACGGGCATAATCGACAAGTGCCCACAAGGTACCCGCCCGATCGGTCACGTCGGAAAATACGGTTCCGGCGATCGCGGATGCCAGCCGAAAAACCGCTCCACCACGGGCACATGCAATCGCGATCGGATCGCCATCATAGGACGGTGTTTCATCCAACATGGTTTCCCAGGCGTTTACCAACGCAAGTAAATCGCCCGTTTTGACATGATGATGCCGAATCAATTCCTCCAAATCGCAGAGCAGTGGATCCGGACCCGGCTTGGGCAAAGGCAACAATCCAATCTGTTCGCGCCACCAGCCAAGGCGGATCTGGCCCATGAGTGGCTCACGCGCAAGCCTTACGGTTTTTGCCAGAAACGCGTCAAACCGGAGCAGCGCAGATTGCGGCGCACGCAGGTCGCTGGGGCCGAACGCCAGCGCCAGCCTCTGCTCGGGCGCCAATTCAATCAATGCTGCGCCCGGTCGTTAAAACCAGACATGGCAAAAATCGCATTAACCCTGTCGCTTCAATCCCCGTTAGCCGTCTGTGCTCCATGGCATGACGATGAACCAGTATTTTGGTCGGGGATCAACCATGAATGAACGTGCAAAAACGCCTGAACAACGGCTTTTACAGCCCGGGCTCCTCAGTCGACTCCGTAAGGACACGGCCGGGAATACGCTCATGCTCGTTGCTGGCGCAATCCTTCCGCTGACGGCCATGATCGGCGCCGGCGTTGATATCGGCCGCACCTACCTCGTGAAATCGCGCCTCCAGCAAGCTTGCGATGCGGGCGTTTTGGCCGGGCGCAAATATATGACGGGCACGACATTGTCATCCACGGCAGACGCCCGCGCCCGCGCATTCTTCTTGAACAATTTTCCGACAGGATCTTTTGGTTCGACAAACATCAGCTTCACGCCATCGCGAACGAATGACGGCCAGGTAACCGCTACGGCATCGGCCCGCGTGCCGATGGCTGTCATGCAGATTTTCGGAAACGAGCAGATCGACCTTTCAGTGGCATGCGATGCCCGTCTTGAAGTTGCGAACACCGATGTCATGCTGGTGCTCGACGTGACCGGGTCCATGTCGCGCTGCCCGGACGATAGTGTTTGCAATTCCGGGGTCGGATCGAAAATTGTCGGACTGCGCGAGGCCGTACTGTCTTTCTATGACACGGTGAGTGCTGCAACGACCACAGATTCGCGCTTCCGCGTTGGATTTGTACCTTATTCGTCGACCGTAAATGTCGGGATCGACCCCCAAACAAACACCGATATCCTTCCATCAAACTGGCTGGTGGACAATTGGCCCTATCAATCGCGTGTCGCAAACATGACGACGCCTGGATGGACACCTACGACGACATATAGCGGTTGGACCAACCAGACCTATGGTGTAAATATCAGCAACAACAATTGCACCAAATATGGAAACAACACATCCTTTACTGGCTTCAATCCAAGCCCGTCGGGCAATCCGACCGTGCCGACGAACGATATTTTTCAGATCGGTCAGCCCGCCACAGTCAATCAGACCTTTTACCAGCGGGTGAGCGCGACCTGGGGCAGCGGAAACAAGACCTGCATCCGCCGCTATCGGACGGCAACGACGACCTATGCGATGAATGGTCGCTATGGCTTTACGAACTGGGACTACAAGTCGGTCACCTATAACGTCAATGATTATAAAGCCGGCAATGTCGTCAACGTTTATGCGAGCAATTCCGCGCCCACCGGCACAGTGAATGCGTCCGGCGCATACGACATGGTTGCTCTTGTAAACACCGCCGGATCGACGGTTACAGGCAGTTCGACCATTTTTGAAGGCTGTATGGAAGAACGTGACACCGTCGCCCAGGCAACCTTTCCAACCATTCCTTCGGGCGCATGGGACCTCGACGTGAACACAACGCCGTCCAGCGATGCTACGCGCTGGCGTCCGATGTGGGAGGAACTCGTTTACGACCGCAACTCCGGTGGTCCGAGTTCCAGCGAGCTCGGCGTCACGACGAATCGCAGCCCCATAACAACAGCCTGCCCCGCTCCGGCGAGCAAGCTGGCGGTTCGCACGCGCACCGACGTCGAGGACTATGTCAACACCCTGATCGCGACCGGTAATACCTATCACGATCTGGGAATGGCCTGGGGAGTGCGCATGATTTCTCCGACGGGGATGTGGGCGTCGGAGAATACAACGGCGCCCAATGGTCGTCCGATCAGTCGCCACATTATCTATATGACCGACGGTGACATCAATACACCGCCCACAACCTACAGCTCCCATGGCTATGAGAAAGTGGACCGTCGGGTCGCAGGCGCATCTTTGTCGCCAACCACGACTGAAATGGACAACCGGCACACCGAACGTTTCATCGCCCTGTGCAATGCGGCGCGCGCAAACAACGTCGTTGTTTGGACAATCGCATTTGGCGTCAGCAATCCTCCATCGCTTGTTAGCTGTGCAGACTCAGGCAAGGCCTATGTCGCGACAGACACGGCAACCCTGACAGCCCAGTTCCAGCAAATCGCGGCCAATATCGCCAAGCTGAGGCTTTCAAGATGAACCGGCGTCGGTTGAAACAGCTTGCGTCCGACACTCAAGGAATAACGATCGTTGAGTTTGCGTTCATCGCGCCGACGCTGCTTGTCATGATGATGGCGACATTCGATCTGGGATCTCGCGGCTATGCCAATTCGGTCCTGCAAGGCGAACTGCAAAAGGCTGCGCGCGATGCAACCCTTGAGACTGGAAGCGCCGCCGGAACGGCACTGAACGCAAGAGTACAAGATCAGGTCTCGAGGATCGTGTCCAACGGCACCTGGACATTCACGCGTCGAAGCTATGCAAGCTTCACTCGTGCAGGTGCTGCAGAAAACTTTACCGACACCAATTCCAACGGCGTGCGTGACGCGGGCGAATGCTATCAGGACGAAAACGGAAACAGCAACTGGGATGCCGACGTCGGTATTGGTGGACAGGGGACATCGAACGATATTGTCGTCTACACTGCATCGGTTTCATACC
>JANNLW010000146.1:0-1740 GCA_031397145.1 Sphingomonadales bacterium
CGTCAGTTCATATCATGCCAAAGCACTGACGGTTGCTCAGGAGGATTATTGCGATGCGAACGGAACAGCAAGAAAAGTTCCAACAATCAGGGGCTTCGCCGATTAGCGCAATCGCTGGCGGACGTTTCTGCGTGATCGACACATTCGAATATCGCGAGGAAGAAAAGGGCCGAATGGACACCCTTGACCTAAGCTCGTTCAATCGAGTTAATCGATCACGCGGCGCGAAAATTCCCGTTTGATTCGTCCAGCACAAGCAGCTCCCCGCCATCGATCGCAAACCATGCGCCGTGGAGGCGAATCGTGCCTGCAGCCTCGCGTTCGCGGATGCAGGCAAAGGTGCGCAGGTTGGCAATGCTGACCTTTACCGCCTCATGCTCCATCGCACGGATGGCCTCGCGGGTGATGTCTTCGCCGTGATTGTGGATGACGATTTCACGTGCATCATCGAGCAACTCGATCCAGCGGGAGATGAAGCCGCCTTCGCCGGGCTTGGCGTCCTTGAAATTCTGGGTGAGGGCGGCAATGCACCCGCTGCAGGCGCCATGGCCCATGACCAGAATTTCCCGCACTTCCAGCTGGGTGACCGCGAATTCGAGAGCAGCTGAAACCCCATGGCGCCCGCCGCCAAGTTCGAACGGGGGAACGAGGTTGGCAACATTGCGAACGACGAACATCTGACCCGGAGACGCGTCGAATATGGTCGACGGATCGACCCGGCTATCCGAACAGGCGATCACCATAATGTCTGGCGATTGCCCTTCGGCCAATTGTGCCCAGCGATCGCGCTGCGTGGTCCAGCCTTCCTGCTGAAAGCGATGATAGCCGGAAATCAGATCGGTAAAATCGGTCATGAGCACCCGGTAAGCAGCGGCTGCCGGTCGGGCAAGCCCCAGTTCGCGTCAGAAGCGGTCCCCGCGCACGACTTCCACATCGCCGACGGTCAGGAGCAAACCATGACTTTCAAGCAGCGGCACAAGCGTCTCGACAAGTTGCTTTGCCTTGGCATCCCTGGCGATCGCCAGGATAATCGTCTTGGCCGAAGCGCCGGTCACGTCGTCATGTTGCCACTCACCTTCGCGGCCGCCGCCGGAATCGACATGGATCAGGCTCCAGCCCGAAATCCCTGCCGCCTTGATTTGCCGAACTATGCGGGGGACGAGGGGGGTATCGACGAGGATTTCGACGCGTTTGCGTGTGACGGTTTCGACCATGGTTATGCCAGACTTGTCGCGAGTGTTGCGAAGGCGGAAATGGCGAAAATAATATTGAATGGAAAGGTAATACCCAATGACATTGACAGATAGATCCCCGGATCGGCTTCAGGCAGCGCCAGTCGCATGGCGGCGGGAACGGCAATATATGATGCACTTGCTGCAAGCACGCCCAGAACCGCAGCCGATGCTACGTCTAGCCCGATCAGCGTGCCTACAACTGTTCCAACCGTACCGTGCAAAATCGGCATGAAAATCGCTAGCCCAACCAGGCGCGGCGTGAGCCGTTTGGACTGGAACAGACGTCTTGCGGCAATCAGCCCCATATCAAGCAGGAAGAGGCAGAGCACGCCCTTGAACCCGGTATCGAACAGCGGCTTCACCGGCTCAAATCCGGCTTTTCCGGCAATCAACCCGATGGCGAAACTGCCGACAAGAAGGACGACCGAGGCATTGGTGAAGACTTCATGGAACATTCCGGATTCTCCGGGCTCTGCTTTGGCCTTTGCGCCGCGCCGCGCGAGCA